>NZ_CBRA020000033.1:0-68971 GCF_000469945.2 Paenibacillus sp. P22
GGCTGGCCGGAGCGGATCTGCTGCTCGTTTATTCGCCGGTCTAGACGGTCAGATTGTAGATTTTCCGCGCGTCCTTCACCAGCTCCCCCACCGGTATCGTTCCCGCCGCCATCCATGGGTTGGACTTGAATCGGTTGTAGATCGCAAGCGACTTCGTTCCGCTCTCGTCTGTGACGAACATGCCTGAATCGCCGTCCTTGGCTTGGGTGCTGAAGGCTACCGCCGACTTACCTCCGATCATATCCCTGCCGGAAGCATCCAGCAGAATTCCGTCCTGGCTGTCGAGGATCGATACCGTGCCGCCTTCGCCAAGCTGGGCGCCCTGTAGCTGGTCCTGGATGGCCCGGTCCTGGATCTCGATGAGCACGACATAGATCGGATCCGTCCCCCCGGGCTCTCGGAGCGCACGCGCCAACCCCAGCGTCGGATTTCCCCCATTCTGGAATCCTGTCGGCTGTGTGGGGATCCAGACGCCTTGATTGAGGTCTTTCAGCGCTTCCTGATACCAGGCAGCCTGTTGAACCTTCTCCAGCTCCAGCTTGCCCGTTCCAAGAACCCGCTCGCTCAGCTTGGAGCTGACCGGAATCAGATTGAGGTTCTCCACTCCCGATGTGCCGAGCACCATGCTCTGAAGCTTGTTGTTCAGCTCGCGCTCCGCATTGGTCCGGGCGCTGTCATCCGAGGCGTACATCGTAGAGCCGATCATGTTCTGCAGCGTAACGTCCGCGACGAACTGCAGCGAGAAATCATTGAATTTGTCGAAGACGAGATCAAGCTTGTCCGAGAGCTGCTTGAGCGTCGCCTGCGAGGATTCCGACACCTTGCTCTCGATGACGCTCTTTGAAATTTGGTAGGAGAAATACCCCATGAGCAGCACGCATGCCAAAATGCCTGCAAAAAAAGTAAGAAAGAGCTTTAATCCGACCGATCTTACGATGTTCAAGGAGAGCCTGCCGGTTCTCCCGGCCTTTGCTGCGGCTTGTTCACCGCCTGTGTCGCCGCTGTTGGCGTTGTCCTTGTTTTTCCGCTTTTCTTTCCATTGTGCCAAACGATTCCCCATCACCGTTCACCATCCTGTGGTCGCAATCTCTTTCTTATCCTTATCGGAATGCTGGGCACGGGTCTTTAGTCTCATGTCAGATAAATATTTTCTTTACAATGCTTATCGATCGATTCGATTCGTTTTAAGCTCTTGAATAATCAAAATTTGAGAATAGAATAGTCAGTTTATGGAAGATATTTGAATCGCAATGGAAAGGAATGACGTTTTGTCAAAAAAACAACATGAAACTAAAATTGCCTTTTCAGTCTTCTTTAGCTTCTCCTTTATCCTTTTCATGGCGCAATCTCTCATGATTCGAGCCGATTTTGTTGCCATCCGCAAGAATGTCTTGGACCCGTCTCAACGCATAAGCAGACCGTTTCCGCCTCCTGTATAAGCCGCGAAGCAGAGCTCTCCCTGAGACTCTGCCGCAGAAGCAGATATTCGATTTCTTCACGGACCTCCTGAACCAGTAACAGGCATCAATGGATTTGCTTACGATCTGACTGAATTCGAAGCTCCCGCAAAAAGGACCGCGACGTTTGGCACAAACAAGCAGTTCGCCGCATCACGTGGCCGACCTTCACTCGATGACTTCTGGCATCAACTATATGGAAGAAAACAATCCATGTTTACCTCTTTGCGGAACGAGCGGTAGGATCTCCTTACCATGCCTTTCAGAGGGTCTTTCGGACTATGGTTGTACTCGAGCACTATGTTTTTTATGTCAAAAAAATCCCCCGCCAGCCGAGGCCAGTGGGGGATTAAATTCATATCGTTTAACCATGTTGCGGAAAAGATTGGCAGCCGCAGGCGCCAAACGCTCATGGAAGGCTTTTGCCGATTGCTTTAGCGGATGCGCTTGCGCATCATATCCATCGGATGGACAGGCTGAGCCGTCCGGATCCGCACCTGCTGCAGCGGATGCCGCGCGGCATCGAGCAGCTGTCCTTCCAAGTCGCGGATCTCCTCGACCGTCTGTTTGAAGAAGGTACCTCCCGGCCCGAAGAACTCCACCTCGGTTCCGGGCTTGAAATGGTTGCGCTGCTGAATGACCGCCTCGCCTGTCGCCTCGTCATAGGAGAGGACAACGCCGGCGAAGTCGTACGGAGCGGCTTTTTGCTCCGGCTCGTAAATATGGTCTTCCGTACCCGGCGTATCGAAGAAGAAGCCCGTATTGAGCGGCCGGTTGGCGGACTTGTTGATCTCATCCACCCATTCCGGCTTCAGCTCATACCCTTCGGGATCGGCAAAGTAAGCGTCGATGGCTTGGCGGTAAGCGTTGACGACGGTAGCCACATAATGAAGGCTTTTCATCCGGCCCTCGATCTTGAAGCTGTCCACCCCGACCTCGATAAGCTCCGGCAGATGCGAGATCATGCACAGATCCTTGGAGCCCATCGTGAACTGGCTGTCCTGCTCGGTGTTGACGGAATCGCCGTCCACGTACAGATCGTACTTCCACCGGCAGGACTGGCAGCAGCCGCCGCGGTTGGAATCCCGGTCGGTGAAGTGGTTGGAGAGCACGCAGCGGCCCGAGAACGAGGAGCACATCGCGCCGTGGATGAACGCCTCGATCTCGATGTCGACATGGGCTTTCATCTCCGCGATTTCCTCGAGGCTCGTCTCCCGCGCAAGCACGACTCGCGGCAGCCCTTCGTCCTTCCAGAACTTGACCGTACGCCAGTTGAGCACCGACTGCTGGGTGCTGAGATGGACTTCCAGTCCAGGCGCGACCCGCTGGGCGGTCTCGACGATGGCGGGATCAGCCGCGATGATCGCGGCTATGCCGGCCGCTTCGAGTCCGCGCAAATAGTCCTCCAGGCCTTCAATATCTTCGTTGTGGGCATAGATATTGGTCGCGACGAATACCTTCGCTCCGTAACGGGCGGCAAATTCGACGCCTTCGCGCATTTCCTCGAAGCTGAAGTTGTCCGCTCCCGAGCGGAGCCCGTACTTCTGTCCACCGATATAAACGGCGTCGGCGCCGTAATGGACGGCGAACTTGAGCTTCTCCAGGTTGCCGGCCGGAGCCAGCAGCTCGGGCCTGTCCAGGCGATGCCTTTTTCCTTTGAGAAGGGGTTTAATTGAAGTCATAGACATGATGTATTCACCTCCTGCTTGCTTGGATTAATAGACTTGCTCTTTGAAGAAGAAGCCGTAGCTCAGCTCCCGGCTGGGATCCTGAAGCGCGCGGATGGCGTCCAGCCATTCTTCCTTGAACTCGTAGCCGGCCGGGTCGGCCGCATAGGCGTCGATCGCTGCCCGGTAAGCGCGGATGACGGTCTCGTTGTACGCCGTCGTTTTCATCAAGCCTTCGACCCGCAGGCTGTCGATTCCCGCTTCCATCAGCTCATGCAGGTTCTCGATCATGCAGACGTCATCGGAGCTCATCATGTAAGTCCCATGGGCATCCTGGTAGATCGGATAGCGCTCGTCCCTGCGCTCCTCCTCCATCAGATAGAGCCCTTGGCCGAGACGGCTGTCAAGCTCCGAAGGCTCCTTGCCGAGATGGCCCATATAGCTGTCGACCAGAGAGCGCTTGGAATGGTAGATGTTCGTCATGCCATGCACCTGCACCTGAACATCCAGAGAGGTCCGCTGCTTGATCTCGATGATCTGCTCCATGTTCAGCTCGCGCGCGAGCACGATGCGCGACGCTCCCCTGCGGCCCCAGTAATCGGCTTGGGCGTAGCTTGTCGAGGTCATCTCGGCGTTCCAGTGCAGCGCCACGCCCGGTGCCGCCTCGCGCGCGGTCACGAGAACGGACGGATCGCCGAAGACGATCGCATCCACGCCGATTTGCGCCAGAGAGCCGAGATACTCCGGCAATGAGTCTGCGGCCGCATTGTCCATCAGGTTGTTGACGGCGGCATAGATCCGCACGGGGCGGACGAAGCCATGCGCCGCCTCGACGGCCTCGGCCATCTCCTGAAGTCCGAATTCGCCCGGCAGCCTCGCTCCGTATTTGGATTCTCCGATAATGAACGCATCCGCTCCGGCTTCCATGAGCTTGCGGAGCTCGCCCAAGGAAGCAGCTGTTGTCAATAGTTCCGGTTTGGTATTCAAGTTGCGTCGTTCCTCCTTGCCTTTTACTTCTCGCTTTGCTTGATGTTGTTCAGATGCTGCTCGTAGGTGACGGCGAACAGGTGACGGCTGCTGCCGTCCTTCTTCGTCACATAATAGTAGTATTCGTTCTTCTCCGGATGCAGCGCAGCTTCGATGGACTTCAAGCTCGGACTGCTGATCGGTCCCGGCGGCAGGCCGTCGCTCCGGTACGTGTTGTAGGGGCTCTCGACCTCGAGATCCTTCTCGTAGAGCCTTTCCTTGGGCTTGTCCAGCAAGTATTGCACGGTGGCGTCGATCTGCAGCCGCATCGGCTTGGCCAGACGGTTGTAGATGACGCCGGCGACGGCAGCCCGCTCCGCGTCGACGACGACCTCGCGCTCGACCAGAGAGGCGACGGTAAGCAGCTCATGCAGCGACATTCCCCGCTCCTGCAGCGTCTCGTCGAGGTCAGGCAGCTCGGCAAGCTTGCGATCGGTCTCCTCCACCATGCGGGTGAGGATATCCTCCTCGGTGCTGCCCTTCTTGAGCTCGTACGTATCCGGGAACAAATAGCCTTCCAGACGATGGCGGATCCGGGAATCCTCCGGAATCGTCTTGACGGCTTCGGCGTCGCCCCAGGTACTACTGGAATCGGCCCGTTCAAGGAAGCGGTTCTTGTCGATGATGCCTTCCTTCGACAGCTTGTCCGCAATCTGCAGCAGCGTATAGCCTTCCGGAATCGTGAACCGGATGACCGCTTCCTTCACCGTGGAGCCGCTGTTCAGCTTCTGGATGATCGCTTCATGCTCCATGCCCGGCGCGAGCTCATAGGTTCCAGCCTGGAAGCTGCCGCCCTGTTCCTTGAATTTCAGGTAATATTTGAAAATGAAGGCATTCCGAATAATGCCTTCGCGCTCCAGAAGGTCGGCCACCTGAAACGGCGACATGCCCCGGGCGATCTGCACTTGCTTCATATCGCCCGCAGCCGCAGGCCGCAGGCCGTTCCATATATATCCTGCGATTCCTGCAGCCGTCACGAGCAGCAGGGTAAGCAGCGTAAGTACTACCCAAAGCGTAATCCGGCTTCTCGCCGGCCCGGACGGCTGCCCGCCCGGCATGCCGCTCATTTCTTCGTTCCGCATCTCTATCCCTGTCCCCCGCTTCGCAAGTGTCGCCGGCACTCCGCTTTCATCGGCGCTTTCATGACACAACCAAAAGGGGCGGTGTCAGCCGCCCCTGCGTCAACTGCTATTCCTCGTTGTCCGACCCTTCGAAAAGCAGGGCGTCATAGGATTCGGCCGCAAGCTCCCACTCTTCGTCATCCTCGATCGTCTCCAGCTCTGGAGTTCCATCCTCGCCAAGCACGATCAGGAACATCTCCACTTCGCCCTCCTTGCGCAGGGCAGGAGATTGGAGAGCCGCATAGCTGCGGTCGCCGAGGCTGAATTCCGCTTGGACCGTATAAGGAATTTCCTGCCCGCTGTCGTCGACGAGCAGAACTTCCCGGCCGAAAGATTCTTTAAGGAGCGTGATGCGCTCCGGCTGCGATGTGCTCATTAACCTTGTTCTTCCTCCAGTTCGCCGAGCAGGGTATTGAACGTTTCCTCTACCATGCTCCACTCTTCTTCGTCTTCGATCGTGTACAGCTTGAGATCGTCGCCATCCTCCTCGTAACGGAAGGCGTACACCTCGTCCTCTTCATCCTCTTCTCCGCCTTCGGAGTTCAGGGGAACGACCATCATATATTTCTGGTCCGAGCCGTCAACCTCGAACTTCATGATTACCTCGAATTCCTCTTCGTTGCCGTCTTCGTCCGGAATATAGATGATTTCCGGCTCTTCGTACTGCATGTCGTCATTTGCCATCGTTACCCTCACCTTTTCATCTTAGAGTCGAGATAGTTTTGCAAAATAAGCGCGGCCGCCATCTTATCCACGACCTGCTTTCGTTTCTTGCGGCTGACATCCGCCTCGATGAGCGTCCGCTCTGCGGATACCGTCGTAAGTCTTTCGTCCCATAGGTGTACAGGTAAGTTCAGTACTTGCCCCAATTCCTCGGCAAATGCGATGCAAATTTCGCCACGCGGACCGATGCTGCCGTTCATGTTCTTGGGCAGCCCGACAACGATTCCAACCACTTCGTGCTCAGCCGCAAGCGCGGCGAGACGCTGCATCTCGCTGCCGTCCCTGCGCTGCACCACTTCGAGCCCCTGGGCAGTCCAGCCCATCGGGTCGCTGAGGGCAACGCCGATTCGGCGGTCGCCGTAATCCAAGCCCATCAATCTCATCTGCCGCTACCCTCTCCAGTCGCCAGCCTGCCGTTCAATCAGCGGTGATTGGCCAGATAGGAGCGCACCAATTCCTCAATGAGCTCGTCTCGTTCCTTCTTGCGGATCAGGCTTCTTGCGTTGTTGTGCCTCGGGATGTAAGCGGGATCTCCGGACAGGAGATACCCGACGATCTGGTTGATCGGATTGTAGTCCTTGTCCACCAGCGCGTCGTACACCGTCAGCAGGATATCCTTCGAGGAAGCCTCAGGACCGTCCGCAACCACGTCAAACTTCATTGTCTTGTCCATGGAGCTCACCGCCAGCACCTCGCTTTCCTCTCGCCCCCGCTCAGGAGGCTCTTCGGAGTCGTATAGAATTAAATGAAATTCTCTACTTCCCTGCGCAAGCGCCGGCCGTCCTTCGACAGAACAGCCGGCTCCGCTTGAGATACATCCTTACTATATCACATTTGACTGCGCGAGAACCAGTTCTTCGACAAGTTTGAGCGCTTCCTCCAGCTTGGAAGGATCCTTGCCGCCGGCTTGAGCCATATCGGGCCTTCCGCCGCCTCCGCCGCCGCATACAGCCGCCGCTTCCTTGATGAGCTTGCCCGCATGGAAGCCCTTTTTCACGAGATCCTGAGACACGGATACGACCAGATTGACCTTGCCTTCGGCCGCCGCGCCGAGCGCGATGACCGCTTCCGGCAGCTTGAGCTTCAGCTCGTCGGCGATGCCGCGCAGCGCATCCATGGACGGAGCGCTGACCTGAGCGGCCAGCACAGTCACGCCGCCGACCGATACGGCCTTGCTCTCCAGCGAGCCTGCCTCGATGCGGGACAGCTTGCTTTGAAGCGACTCGTTGTCCCGCTGCAGCTCGCGCACCTGGCCGAGCAGCGCCTCGATGCGCCGCGGCAGCTCGGATACGCCGGCCTTCACGAGCCCGGCCGCCTGCTCCAGCAGCTCCAGCCGGCCTTCCGTATACGCGTAGGCGAACCGGCCGGTGACCGCCTCGATCCGGCGCACGCCGGAGCCGATGCCCGTCTCGCCGGTGATCTTGAACAGCCCGATCCGGGACGTGTTCTCTACATGGCAGCCGCCGCACAGCTCGAGGCTGTAGTCGCCGACCTGGACGACGCGCACGACGTCGCCGTATTTCTCTCCGAAGAGAGCCATCGCGCCCATCGCCTTCGCTTCGGCGATCGGCTTGCTTTCGATGACGACGTCCGTTCCCTTCCAGATCTGCTCGTTGACGCGGCGCTCGATATCGGCCAGCTCTTCCGCGGAAATGGAGCCGATATGGGAGAAGTCGAAGCGCAGACGCTCCGGCTCGACCAGCGAGCCCGCCTGGTTGACATGGCCGCCGAGCACGTCTTTGAGCGCTTTGTGCAGAAGATGGGTCGCGGTATGGTTTTTCACCGTATCGCCGCGCGACGTTCCGGATACTTCGGCCTGGACCTTGGCGCCCTTATGGAGCGTTCCCTCTACGACGAGGGCATGATGGACCGATTGGCCGTGAGGAGCTTTGGTGACATCCTCCACCTCAAGCTTCATTCCCGGAGCGCTGATGATTCCCTTGTCTCCGATCTGGCCGCCGCTTTCGGCGTAAAACGGCGTGCGGTCGAGAACGACCAGCACGCGGCTGCCTTCGCCGGCGATGTCCGCCGTCTCTCCGTCCACGAAGATGCCCGTCACGACCGCTTCAGCGGACAGGCTGTCGTAGCCGATGAAGCTGCTCGGCTCGGTGAACTCGGACAGAGCGCCGCCCTGAACGCTCATTCCGCCCGTTTCATGACGCGCGGCGCGAGCGCGCTGGCGCTGGGCGTCCATCGCCTGGTCGAAGCCGCCACGATCGACCGACAGGCCGTTCTCGGCTGCAAAGTCTTCCGTAAGGTCGAACGGGAAGCCGTACGTGTCGTACAGCTTGAAGGCATCCTCGCCGCCGATTTCGGCGCGTCCGTCCTTTTTGGCCGCTTCCACGAGCTGACCGAGCAGGCCGAGGCCGCTGTCGAGCGTGCGGTGGAACTGCTCCTCCTCGCCGCGGATGACCTTCTCGATGAATTCGCGCTTGGCCTCGATCTCCGGATAATAGACGCCCATGACGTCGCCGACCGTCTCCGTCAGGCGGTACAGGAACGGCTGGTCCACGCCGAGCGACTTGCCGTAGCGCACCGCGCGGCGGAGCAGGCGGCGGATGACGTAGCCGCGTCCTTCATTGGACGGCAGCACGCCGTCTCCGGCTGCGAAGACGACGGTGCGGACATGGTCGGCGATGACCTTGAGGGCAACGTCCGTATCTTCTTTTTCCTTGTATTTGACGCCGGCGATGGAGCAGGCCTTCTCGATGATCGGCACGAACAGGTCGGTGTCGAAGTTGGAGTCGACATCCTGAAGGATGGAAGCGAAGCGCTCCAGCCCGGCTCCGGTATCGATGTTCTTGTTCGGCAGCGGCGTGTAGCTGCCGTCCTTGTTCAGGTTGTACTGGGTGAACACGAGGTTCCAAACCTCCAGGTAGCGCTCGTTCTCGCCGCCGGGGTAAAGCTCGGGATCGGACGGATCGCTGCCGTATTTCTCGCCGCGGTCGTAGAAGATCTCCGTGCAAGGTCCGCATGGCCCCTCGCCGATCTCCCAGAAGTTTCCTTCCAGCTTGATGATGCGCTCGGCAGGCAGTCCGACGGTTTCGTTCCAGAGCTTGAACGCTTCCTCATCCTCCGGATGGACCGTCACCGACAGACGCTCCGGATCGAAGCCGATCCATTCCTTGGAGGTCAGGAATTCCCACGCCCAGACGATGACCTCGTCCTTGAAGTAGTCGCCGATCGAGAAGTTGCCGAGCATCTCGAAGAACGTATGGTGGCGGCGGGTTTTGCCGACATTCTCGATATCGTTCGTACGGATGCATTTCTGCGCGTTCGTGATGCGCGGATTGTCCGGAATCTGGCG
Organism: Paenibacillus sp. P22; assembly: GCF_000469945.2. Classification (NCBI taxonomy): domain Bacteria; kingdom Bacillati; phylum Bacillota; class Bacilli; order Caryophanales; family Paenibacillaceae; genus Paenibacillus; species Paenibacillus sp. P22. The sequence goes on from NZ_CBRA020000033.1 coordinate 9,302, forward strand.
TCCGTCAAGGTAAGGCTTGAGCGGAGCGATGCCCGCGTTGATCCACAGCAGGGAAGGATCGTTATGCGGCACGAGCGAAGCGCTCGGCTCGACCTTGTGGCCTTTGCTTTCAAAGAATTTCAGCCATTTGGAACGGATTTCTGCAGCTTTCATGGAAAATTCCAGCCTTCCACTAGGGATTTTGGTCTACTCGTCTTGCTTGTCGATAAGCCTGAAAAAACGTAAAAAAACGCCCCTGTCAGCCGACAGGGACGATTCATATCGCGGTACCACCCTGGTTACTGCCGCTCTCCAGCCGCCGCTTGGGCTACCGAAGGGGGCAATCTCCTCGATGCGGAAGATAACGGATCCGCTGCCGGTGGAGTTCATCCACGCTCCGAGACCAGCTTCGGCACGCTCTTCGGCACGGGGATTCTTGCAGCCGACCGGCGCAAGGCCGGAAGGAATCCTCTCTCTGAATGCCGGGCTGCGGCTTACTTGTTATCTCATCAACGCTGTGTGTATGGAAGCTGAAAATAGACCTATATGCCATGCATTATAAGAAAAAAACAGCCTTTTGTCAAATTGACGCCCCTCGATTCAGACGGTGCGCCGCCGGATGTAATAAGCGAACAAATGCTGGAGGATGACCTTCAGCGCAGCGAAGACGGGAACGGCCAAAATCATGCCGACGATGCCGGCAAGCTCCCCTCCGACCAGCAGGGCGAAAATAATCGACAGCGGGTGCATGTGGAGCGTCCTGCCCACGACCTGGGGAGAGATGACGTTGCCCTCCAGAATTTGGCACAGCGTGTTGACGACGACGACGAGCAGCATCATTTTCACCGAAACGGTGGATGCCATGAGCAGCGCCGGCGCCGCTCCGATGAACGGGCCCAGATACGGAATGATGTTGGTTACGGCGACAATCGAGGCCAGCAGCAGCGCATAGGGCATTCCGATGATCAGATAGCCGGCATAGGCCAGCAGCCCGACGATGACGCATACGAGAAACTGCCCGCGGATGTAGCTTCCAAGCGCCTCGTCGATGTCCTTGAACATCCGGACCAGATGTTTGCGGTGCGCTTTGGGCATGTAGGTAACGACGGTCCGCTCCATCACGTCGAAGTCCTTCAGAATATAAAAAACGAGAAACGGAATGATGAACGCCAGGAAAACGACATTCAGCATCGAGCCGATATTGTTCAGAAAATCGGCGGTCGTCTCGGTCAGCTTCTTCTCCATCGTGACCAGCGCGCGCTCGATGCCGCTGCGCAGGCTGTCCGGCAGGAAGGAGGTGTTGTTGAAATCCTCCATCATGCCTTTGGCTCTCATCGTAAGCTCAGGCGCATGCTCTCCGAGCTCCTGCACCTGGCCGGCCACCATCGGGATGAGATTCATCAGGATGACGGTCAGAGCGGTGCAGAACACGGCGTAGATGAGCAGGACGGCGATCGTTCGCGGCACCCGCCTGGCGCTGAGCAGGCTGACGACGGGATGAAGCACGTACGAGATGACCATCGCGATGAGGAAAGGGGTCAGCACCGCGCGGACGAACCGGTACGCATCCATCAGCATCGGCTTGATGAGAAGCAGCAAAAACAGGGCCAGCAGCCCCAGAATGATGTATATGAGCGTCATCAGGACGCGGTTCTGCCTCAGCTTGTCCATGTTGCCGTCCTCCCCTGGCGCCTTGCTCGGGCCGGGAGCGATGCCTAAAGGGCCTGTCTTCCCCGGCAGGTCGTTACAGTATATGTCCTTCTGCCGCCTTCCATACCTTTCCCGCTCAGCCAAGCAAGCCGCTTGGCGGCTCCGCGGCCCCAGGCTGGATGCGCGCCTGACCTTGCACTCGTGTCGGCAGTCCGTATTCCGGCGTCTGCGGGAAACGAGGCATTCCGCTCCAAGCTTGGGGCAGTTCCCGAAAGCCGCCTAAATGCAAAAGCCCCTGATGCGCAAAGCGCTCAGGGGCGTGGATTCCGGTTGGACAGCCGTCAGTTGGCGTGAAGCTCCGAGGAGGCGATATCCTCTTCGAAGAACAGATCGTCGAGCGAGCTCAGCGTGCCGTCTTCCTCCACCTGGTAGACGCTCATCTTGTCGCCGTTCACCGTCAGCTCGATGTAGCAGCTCCAGCAATAGAACTGATGCGAGCCGATTTTGCCGATATCTCGGGAATTGCAGTTGGGGCATTTCAATGTCATTGGTCATTTCTCCCTACATGTACGGATCGGAAGCTGCGACGCGCTCCAGGGAACTCTCATCCATCGTCGGGACGATGATCGCATCTTCGCCAAGCAAGAAGACGTCGGAATCCCGGGGCGCTCTCAGCCATCTCCGTCCATCCATGAGATCGGAGACAAAACCGTCCGTCAGTTCAAAACCTACTAACTGTGTACCCAAGAACGGGTCGATATAAACATCGGACACTCGTCCAAGCTGGCTGCCGCCTGCCGTGACGACCGGAAGATCCTTCAGCCTCACGCATCCGTTCAGGAATGAACGCTGCGCGATGGACACTTTCGCCGTGCGGACGGATTCCCTGCCCCGGATGAAGACGCAGTCTTCACCGCAGGTCAGCACCTCGTCCCAGAGAACGGTCCGAACGGTACGCGGCTTCCAGCACCAGCCGTCCAGGACGAATCCCTTCAGCTTCCAATGCTCGTCAAACCAGGCATCCTTGATGCGTCCGGCCATACGGCCGGTATGGGAGATCAGGACAGGCAGTCCGATGATATGCTGAAGCTTCATCACGGGAACGGCCGGAGTCGCCATGCGGCATCCGCCTCCTAAGAAGAATTACGATTACGGCGCAGAAAAGTTTCAACCTTTCGTGCGGCCAGCGCCATTTCCTCCTTAGTATTGCCCAATCCGAAGCTGAATCTAATCGCGGTCTGCAGACGCTCCCGGGGAAGCCCCATCGCCTGCAGCACATGGGAAGGCTCCAGCGCTCCAGCCGTGCAGGCGGAGCCCGCCGAAGCGGCGATTCCCGCCAGGTCGAGATTCATGAGCAGCGCTTCGTTGTCCAAGCCGGGAAAGCTCAGATTGACGATTCCCGGCACCCGCTTCTCCTCATGCCCGTTGACGACGACTCCCCCTTCGGCCGCCTCGTCCATGAAAGAAATCCATTGCCGGCGAAGATCGTCGAGACGAAGCGCATCCGATTCCAGCTTCTCCGCAGCCAGCTTCGCGGCCTTGGCGAACCCGGCGATGCCGGCCAGATTCTCCGTGCCGCCGCGGCGCTTCTTCTCTTGCGAGCCGCCTACGAGAAGCGGATGCATGAGGGTTCCTTGGCGAACGAACAAGGCGCCCGCTCCATGCGGCCCGTTGATCTTGTGGGCCGTGACGGAGAGGAGCTGGACGGGAAGGACCGCCAGATCAATCGGCAGCTTGCCGTAGGCTTGCACCGCATCGGTATGGAAAGGCACGCCTGCCGCGCCCGCCAATGCGGCTAGCTCGGCGATCGGCTGCACCGTGCCCGTCTCGTTGTTCGCATAGATGATGCTCACGAGTCCGGTATCCGGCCGCAGCGCTTCCTTCAGGTCGTTCACGGATACGAGGCCGAATTCGTCAACGGGCAGATACGTCACCTCGATGCCTGTCCGCTCCAGGCGCTCGCATTCCCTGAGCACGGCATGATGCTCCACCCGGCTTGTGATCAGATGGCGCCTGCCTGCCGCGGCCTGAGCCTCCATGACGCCGCGGACAGCCATATTGTCGGCTTCCGTGCCGCCGGAGGTGAAGACGATCTCGGCGGGCTTGCAGCCCAGCGTAGCCGCGATGGCTTCGCGGGAAGCATTGACGAGGCGCCGCGCCTCCCTGCCGAAGCTGTGGATGCTGGAGGCATTGCCCGGCGGGCCCTGCATGACGGCCAGCATCGCTTCAGCGGCAAGCGGATGCAGCGGGGTCGTCGCCGCATGGTCGTAATAGATGCGTTCCATTGGCCTCTCTCCCGGTCAGATATAGAACATATAGCTGTCGTTCTCGCTCTTCTCCGTATACTGGATCAGATCCTGGAGCGTCGTGGAATCCAGCACCTCCGCGATGCTGTCGCGGATGCGCAGCCACAGGTTGCGCTTGGCCGGATCGTCCTCCTCCGTGAAGTCGACGGGCGAGATCGGTCCCTCCAGGATGCGGATGACGTCGCCTGCGGTGATCGTCTCGGGATCCTTGGACAGAATATAGCCGCCGTAGGCTCCGCGGATGCTCTTGACCAGCCCGGCGTTGCGCAGCGGCGCGATCAGCTGCTCCAGATAATGCTCGGAGAGGGAGTTCTTCTCCGCGATGCTCTTCAATGAAATCGGACCTTCGCCGAATTTGGCGGCGAGCTCCATCATAATCGTCAAGCCGTAACGGCCTTTGGTTGAAATTTTCAAGGCTGCACCTCTTTCCCTGTTTGACAGATGTTGAAGACTAACCTTCGAGGCAGGATGGCCGTTAATATCGCGTTCTAGCCCTCTGAAATGCGGTCCAAGGCGATATTTGCCAAAGTACGGGCCTGGAAAGCACCGTCTTCTCCGCGGCCTCCGGCCTCTCGATCTCTATTCTGCAGGTTCACGGCTGCGTGGATTAATTCAAGGTATTCCCATTTAACTGCTATGTTAACATATTCCACCCCATTCGTCCGCTAAAATACGCGCAGAATGCATGATAAGCGGGCAGGAAATATGCTACAATGGGCTTTACGCTCCCCTTGCCCTGAGTGGATGGAACACAAGTTGTCAGATTAGCAGGGAAAGAGCAAGATTGTCAAGGTGGTGGAGATAAATGGCACAAACGGGAGCACGCGTCGTCGTCGGCATGTCCGGAGGAGTCGACTCCTCGGTTACGGCTCTGCTGCTCAAGCAGCAGGGATACGACGTCATCGGCATTTTCATGAAAAATTGGGACGAGACCGACGAAAACGGCGTCTGCAGCGCGGACGAGGACGCCGAGGATGTGCGGAAGGTCTGCGAGCAGATCGGAATCCCTTATTATACGGTGAACTTTGAACGCCAATATTTCGACAAGGTGTTCAGCTATTTCCTGGACGAGTATCGCCGGGGCCGCACGCCCAACCCGGACGTGATGTGCAACCGCGAGATCAAGTTCGGGGAATTCCTCGCCAAGGCCAAATCGCTCGGAGCGGATTATCTCGCCACGGGCCATTACGCCCGCGTCGAGCGCGACGGGAACGGCGTCACCCGTCTGCTGCGGGGAGTCGATTCCAACAAGGACCAGACCTACTTCCTGCATCAGCTCAGCCAGGAACAGCTGGCATCGGCGATGTTCCCGATCGGCGATCTGCCGAAGCCGGAAGTCCGCCGCATCGCCGAGGAGCACGGCCTCGCGACCGCCCGCAAAAAGGACAGCACCGGCGTCTGCTTCATCGGCGAACGGAACTTCAAGCAGTTCCTGAGCGGCTATCTTCCCGCGCAGCCCGGACCGATGGTCGACCTGCGCAGCGGCGAGACCAAAGGACGCCATGACGGACTCATGTACTACACGCTTGGTCAGCGCCAAGGACTAGGCATCGGCGGCTCCGGCAACGGAGAGCCTTGGTTCGTCGCCGACAAGGATCTTGAATCCAATATCCTGTACGTCGTTCAGGGCGAATCGCATCCACGCCTCTATTCCTCGTCGCTAACCGCAAGCGGCATCAACTGGATCGCGCCCGAGCTGCCGGCCGGCGAGATCCGCTGCGCAGCCAAATTCCGCTACCGCCAGCGCGACCAAGGCGTGACGCTGAGGCTGTCGGCCGACGGGACGGCGGAGGTCGTCTTCGACGAACCGCAGAAGGCGGTCACTCCAGGCCAAGCCGTCGTGTTCTATGACGGCGACACCTGCCTCGGCGGAGGCACGATCGACAAGGTGCATCTCGTCCGAGAGGCGGATTATCCGGAAGGCGTTGCCGCCCGCTGATCCGCAGCCTCCAAAAAAGCCCTGCAGCGCCGGTTATCCGGCACTGCAGGGCTTTTTCGCATCGTTGCTTATTCAGGAAGGCCAGGTCGCTCCGGCATTCGGCTCGGAGCTGGCAGCTGTCTGACGCTTCGCGGCAGCGGCCTCTTCTTCCGCTCCCGCGGGCCTCAGCATCCGGAGAGCCACTCTGGAAATGCGCAAATGGTCGGTTTCCTCGATGACGAACTCAGCCTCATCCGACATGGCGACTCTCTGTCCCCGCGTCGGCGGAATCTCGATCCGGGAATAAAGCCAGCCGCCGAGCGTATCGTAATCCTCCGAGTCCAGCTCCAGCCCGAAGCGGGCGGCGACCTCTTCGAGCTGCATGAGCCCGCTGAGCGAATAGGCGGCCTCCCCCGTCTGCTCGACATCGGGCCTCTCCTCATCGAATTCATCCTGGATTTCTCCGACGATCTCCTCCATGATGTCCTCCAGCGTCACAAGGCCGGAAGTGCCTCCGTACTCGTCGATCAGAATCGCGATCTGAGTTCTGCGCTTCTGCATCAGCTTCAGCAGCGAGCTGATCTGCATCGATTCCGGAACCGTCGTCATGGGCCGCAGAATCTGCCGCAGATCGTGAAGGTCGGGACCCGCCTTGAGCAGATCCTTGATATGGACGAATCCGATGATGTTGTCCTTGTCCCCGTCGCAGACGGGATACCTGGTATGCATCTGCTCCAGGGCGATGTCCCTGTTCTCGGGAAAGGGGGCTTGGATGGAAAGGCAGATCATCTCCGTGCGGGGGATCATGATCTCATGGGCATGCGTGTCCGCAAAATCGAAGATGTTGTCGACCAGAGTCAGCTCGGTGTTGTCGATCAGCCCGCTTTTGTGGCTTTCCTTCATGAGGATGCGGATCTCTTCCTCCGTATGGGCGGATTCATGCTCCGAAGCAGGCTCGATGCCGATCCACTTCAGCAGCAGGTTCGCCATGCCGTTCAGCGCCCAGATAAAGGGGTACATGATCCGATGGAACAGGACGAGCGGAGCGGCCGTCAACAGCGTCACCTGCTCCGCCTTGCGGATGGCGATCGTCTTGGGAGCCAGCTCGCCGAGGACGATATGCAGCAGCGTGATCAAGGTGAAGGCGATGATGAAGGAGACGGTGTTCAAGGCGAGGCCGTCGATTCCGAAGCGGGAAAAAAGCGGCTCCAGCAGGCGGGCGACGGCAGGCTCCCCGACCCACCCGAGACCGAGGGAGGCAAGCGTGATGCCGAGCTGGCAAGCCGAAAGGAAAGCATCGAGATTGTCCGTCAGGCGCATCGCGAAACGGGCTCTGCCGTTGCCCTCCGAGACAAGGGAGCCGATCCGGCTGCCGCGGACTTTCACCATGGCGAATTCGGCCGCCACGAAAAAACCGTTCAGGAAAACCAATACAAGAACCACGATAATGCTTAGACTCAGCGGTAACGGGTCGTCACTCACTCATTTGCCTGTCTCCCGGCGCCGATGTTCGGCAAGCTCAAGGACAGGCGCACCTCCCCGGCATCAAATCTATTAAGAAGTACTGTAGTCCATGACGGCATTCCCGGTCAAACCGCCTGCGGCTCACGATAAGTCCGTTATCGGCGGCATGAGGACGATTTGTCTGATTATTTCCATTACTATGGCTCTCAGAAGCCCCATATGACAGTTGAAGCTCGTTTGGGACAAGCAAGAAGAAGAAAAAAGGACCCTTCCGCCGTGGTCCGGCGAAGAGTCCTGCCTATCCTGGAATCTCCGTTCAAATCCAGCTGTAGATCGTAGCGCCGAGCAGGTACAGGTTGAGCACGGCGATCAGGCAGCCGCACGTCCAAGCCAGAACTTTGGTTGCCGGCTTGTTGGCGAACTCGCCCATCTTCTTGCGGTCTCCCGTGAACAGCACGAGCGGGAATACGGCAAAGCTCAGTTGGAAGCTCAGCACCACCTGGCTGAAAATGAGCAGGTCGGTCGTCCCTTTCTCCCCGTACATGAAGGTCACGATGACGGCCGGCACGACTGCGATGAGACGGGTGATCAGCCTCCGCAGCCAAGCCTTCATGCGGATGTTCAGAAAGCCTTCCATGACGATCTGTCCGGCCAGCGTTCCCGTCAAGGTCGAGTTCTGTCCGGCCGCCAGCAGAGCGACGCCGAACAGGATGCTGGCGAGCGCCCCGCCCATGAGAGGCGTCAGCAGATGGTACGCATCGCCGATATCCGCGATATCGGTATGGCCGGAAGTATGGAAGACCGCTCCGGCTACGATGAGGATGGCCGCATTGATGAACAGGGCCAGAAAAAGGGCGATCGTCGAATCCCAGGTCGCGTAGCGGATCGCTTCGCGCTTGCCGAGCGGAGTCTGCTCGAATTTCCTCGTCTGGACGATGGAAGAATGCAGATACAGATTATGCGGCATGACGGTTGCTCCGAGGATGCCGATCGCGATATAGAGCATGGCCGGATTGGAGACGATTTCCGCCCGGGGGATGAAGCCCTTCATGACATCGGCCATGACCGGCTGCGCCCACAACAGCTCGATCAGGAAGCAGAGGCCGATCGTGCCGATCAGCGTGATGACGAGCGCCTCCATGTAGCGGAAGCCTTTGTTCTGCAGCATCAGGACGATGATGACGTCGAATGCCGTCAGGATGACGCCCCACAGGAGCGGCATGCCGAATAAAAGATTGAGGGCGATGGCGGTGCCGATCAGCTCCGCCAGATCGCAAGCCGCGATCGCCAGCTCGCACAGCACCCACAGCGCGACGGATACAGGCTTGCTGTAATGGTCGCGGCAGGCTTGCGCCAAATCCCTGCCGGTGACGATGCCGAGCTTGCCGGCCAGCGCTTGCAGCAGGATCGCGATAAGATTGGACAGCAGGACGACCGACAGCAGCGTGTAGCCGAACAGCGAGCCTCCGGCCAGATCCGTCGCCCAGTTGCCGGGATCCATGTATCCGACGGCAACCAGATATCCCGGTCCCATAAAGGCGAGCAGCTTCCGGAACCATCCGCCTTTCGTCGGAACGCTCAGGGAGCCGTTCACTTCAGCGAGCGAAGGCCTGCCGGATGCGCGGTTCCAGCCTTTATCCCGGGTAGTGATCAGGGCGCTTTCCTCGTTCATGATGTCTCTCCTCCTAAACTTGTATCCATCCATATATGTTGACCTAGGGAAACTTTTGAACCAAAAAAAAAGAGCCATTCGATCTTGATCCTGTCTTACTTGTATATGAACCCATCTCCGCAAATGTTCCTATGCTTAAATCTTAGCACTAACCTTTTTATTTGAATAGCCTTTTTTTTCTCGTTTCAAAACACAAGAAACAAAAAAAAGGAAGGACCGGTGCCTCCGATCTTTCCTTTTCCGTTGTAACCGCCCTGAATTTACCGGGCCGCACGGCGCTTGCCGGACATATCGCTCCGTCTATTTGGGACGCCGGTCCTGGTTCTGGCGGATCTTGTCCTCCATGCCCTGGCGGGTCGCTTCATACACGGACGAGCCGGCCAGCCGATCCGGATAATACTGCTGCACGACGTAGTGGCCGGGGAAATCATGCGGGTATTTGTACCCTTCGTGGCCGAGCTTCCCGGCGCCCTTGTAGTGGGTATCCCTCAAGTGCATCGGCACCTCCGCCGTTCCTACCGCTTCGATCTTCTGCGTCGCTCTGGATATCGCCATGGCGGCCGCGTTGGACTTGGGACTCTCTACAGCGAAAAGGATCGCCTGAGCCACATTGTACTTGGCTTCCGGCCAGCCGATCTTGTGATAGGCGTCCATGCTCGTCACCGCCTGCACCATCGCCTGCGGATTCGCAAGTCCGATATCCTCGCTGCAAGCGACGATCAGCCTGCGGATGAACACCATCGGGTCCATCCCGAGCTTCTCCACCGCGTACAGAAACCAGAACAAGGCCGCATCGCTCGAACCCCGGATGCTTTTGTGGAAAGCCGACAGCACGTCGTATTGGGTCGATTCATCCGCTTGGACCGCCCGGCTGCGGATCGATTCCTGGGCGACCTCCAGCGTGACCACGACCGTGCCGTCCGGCTCCGACGGGGTTGTCACGGCCGCCAGCTCAAGGGCGTTGAGCGCGCGGCGGATATCTCCTCCCGCCATGCCTGCGATATGCTCGAGAGCTTCGTGCTCCACATCCAGCTTCATGAATCCGAGCCCTCGCTCCTTGTCCGCGATCGCCCGGGACATCGCCTCCAGCGCATGCCTGCTCTCCAGCGCGTGGAGACGGAACAGCGTCGAGCGGGACAGCAAGGCGCCATTGACGGAATGGAACGGGTTCTCGGTCGTCGCCCCGATGAAGATGATGATTCCCTGCTCGACCGCCGGAAGCAGCGCATCCTGGCGCGAAGAGTTGAAGCGGTGCACCTCGTCGAGAAAGAGAATCGTCTTGCGCCCGTACAGGGACTTGGCGCTCTTTGCCCGCTCGATGACGTCCCGCACATCCTTGACCGACGCGTCGACGGCATTGAGCTTCACGAACTCCCCCTCGGTACGGTTGGAAATGATGTTCGCCAGCGTCGTTTTGCCGCTGCCCGGAGGGCCGAACAGGAGCAGCGAGCTGACCTGGTCGCCTTCGATCGCGCGCCTCAGCAGCGTTCCGGGGCCGACGACATCCTCTTGGCCGATATATTCGTCCAGCGTCCGCGGACGCATGCGGTCCGCAAGCAGCCGCGCCCGCGGCTGCTCCTTTTCTTCTTTATAATCAAATAAGTCCATCTCGCAACATCCCCTGTACTATGCTGGACTGAGGGATGTCCGGGAAGGCCGCAGCCGGTTCCCGGACAGCCGGATTCCTTTAGAAAAAGTGTATCACAGCTGCGGATAGGGCACAAACGTTCGCCATGAAATCCATCGCGCTTGAGCCGAAGCTGAACCTGGCTCCGCCCGTTCCTCTCCTGAGCATTACGGCGAAGCCGGGATTCCCCTGCGCGGCCGACAGCTGAACCTCCGACGCACGAGAAAAAGGACAGACACAAAGTCTGTCCCATTTTCAATCCGTAATTGCCTTTCCTTCGCGCCTGCATTTTCAAACCGGAATTGCCTTTCCTTCACGCCTGCAGTTTCAATCCCATTCAGGTCTTTGGCAATCAATTCCTTCGCCTGGAAATCCTCCGGTTGCGGATGGCTCGGCCTCGGCAATCTCAGGCCTCCGCCGCCAGCCCAAGCTCGGACCATTCGCGCTCGAACAGCTCCCGCAGCTGGCGCTTCCGCTCCTCGTCGACAAAAGCCGCATTGATCGCATGGCCGGCGACCTTGCGGATATCTCCGGCGGAGAAGCGGAACCGGCGAGTCAGATTTTCGTACTCCCGCGTCTGGTTCGTTCCCGAGACGGTCGGATTATCCGTATTGACCGTCACCAGCAGGCCGCTGTCCAGGTAGCTGCGGATCGGATGCGCCTCCATGCAGGATACCGCCTTCGTCTGCACATTGCTGATGACGCACAGCTCGAGGGGAATTCCCTTGACGCGGATGAGCTCCGTCACCTCGGCATCCTCCTGCAGCCTGACCCCGTGTCCGATCCGGCGCGCCCGGAGCTTCTCGACCGCGCAGCGGATGCTGCATGCCCCCGCCGCCTCGCCGGCATGGATCGTGATCGGCAGCCCGAGGCGGTCGGCCAGCTCGAATACTTCCGCATGCAGCTCGTTCGGATAGCCGGCCTCGTCGCCGGCCAAATCGACCCCGACAACTCCTTGCCCATAATAGCGCGCGGCGGCCCTCACGATCTCCTCGTTGTCCATCTGTCCATGATGCCGCATGCAGATCAGAATCATGCGCACGCAGTGGCCGTATTTCTGCTCCGCGGCGCGAAGGCCGGAGCCGACGGACTCGATAACCTCCTCGACCGTCAGCCCCCGGCGGGTATGAAGATGCGGCGCGAAGCGCACTTCCAGGTAGCGGACGTTGTCCAGAGCCGCATCCTCTGCGGCCTCGAATGCGATGCGCGACAGCGAGGATGCCGACTGCATCAGCAGCAGCGGAAGCTCGAACCGCTCCAAATATTCCACCAGACTGCTGCAGGAAGGAGGCGCGGTCATGCGGTCCGTCAAATCCCGCAAATCGCGGCAGCTCAGCTCGATTCCTTCCTCCTCGGCGATCTCCGCGGCTGTCGCCGGCCTGACGCTTCCGTCGAGATGGCAGTGCAATTCGATTTTCGGCAAACGCCTCATCAGATTCGTCGTGACCATGATATGCACCATCCCGTAGATTAATTAGAGATGATGGTATCCAATTTGAAGCTTTATGTCAATATAGATTACGCAAAATAGGCCATTTCAATTGTATATCTACCCTATACATAACTTAATATGTAATATTATGAATAGATATAAAACAAAGGCGGCCTCTAATCGAGATCCGCCTTTGTCTATTGAACAGGAAAGCTTACAGAGAAATTCCGGATTTGGCGAGCAGCTCCCGAACGGCGACGCTGACCATGATCAGTCCCGCTACCGGCGGCACGAAGGCATTGCTGGCAGGCGGCTGCTGGGCTTTGCGGATTTCCGGAGCGTTGTCCGGCACGATCCGCTGGGTGACGTCCTCGCGCGGCTTTTTAGGCTCTTCCGACGAAAAGACGACCTGGACCCCTTTCTTCACGCCTTCGCGGCGCAGCTTCTGGCGGACGACGCGCGCGACGGGATCCGTATGGGTCTTGGAAATATCCGTCACCTGAAACTTGGTCGGATCGACCTTGTTCGCAGCCCCCATGCTGGAGATGATCGGAATGTTCCGCTCCAGGCACTGCTTGATGAGGTGGACCTTGTAGGAAATCGTGTCGGATGCGTCGAGCACATAATCGAGCGGGTATTCGAACAGCTTCTCGTACGTCTCCTCGGTATAGAACATTCTCAGGCTGACGACGTCGCACTCGGGATTGATCAGCTTGATGCGGTCCCGCATGAGATCCGCCTTCGGCTCGCCGACCGTCGTCGTCAAGGCGTGGATCTGCCGGTTGATATTGGTGATGTCCACGACATCCTTGTCGATCAGGATGATCCGGCCGACGCCGGTACGGGCCAGAGCTTCGGCCGCGATCGAGCCGACGCCGCCGATGCCGAGCACGGCGACGGTGCTCCGCTTCATGGCTTCGATGCCTTCAGGCCCGAAGGCAAGCTCCGTTCGGGAAAATTGATTGAGCATGAGCATTTCCTCCTTTATCCTTTTCGTTATCCTTTCAGGCAGGGCAAAACCGCACCGGTTCCGGTGCGGCCTGCTTCCATGCCTGTAATTTGCAGGGGTCCCTCGACTACGATTGAACGGCCGGGGCTGGAGCCGGCGCCGTTCCCGGAGCCGGCTTCGAGCCCGCTTTCGCAACCGTGCGGATATGCAGCTGCTGAAGCTGGGCGATATCCACCGGAGACGGAGCCGCCGTCAGCAGGTCGGTCGCGCTCGCCGTTTTCGGGAAGGCGATCGTCTCGCGCAGGTTGGTGCGGCCGGCCAGCAGCATGATGAGGCGGTCCAGGCCGAAAGCGATGCCGCCATGCGGAGGCGTGCCGTATTCGAAAGCGTCCAGCAGGAAGCCGAACTGCTCATGCGCCTCCTCCATGCTGAAGCCGAGCGCCGCGAACATCTTCTCCTGGATATCCCGCTTGTAGATCCGCATCGAACCGCCGCCGACCTCGTATCCGTTGAGCACCAGATCGTAGGCTTGAGCGCGGATCGCTCCGGGATCGGTGTCGATCAGATGCAGATCCTCATCCTTCGGACGCGTGAACGGATGATGCTCGGCGACATAACGCTTCGCTTCCTCGTCCCAGCCGAGCAGCGGGAAGTCCACGACCCAGGCGAACTTGAAGACGGAGTCGTCGATCAGGTTCAGCTGGCGTCCGACCTTCAGCCGCAGGTTGCCGAGAACGTCGGCTGCGACCTTTTTCTTGTCGGCGGAGAACATCAGCAGATCCCCTTCTTCAACGCCGAGACGCCCGGTCAGCGCCTGAATCTCCTCCGGCTTGAGGAATTTCACGATCGGACCGCGCCATTCGCCTTCCTTCACCGTAATCCAGGCAAGTCCCTTGCCGCCGTAGCGGGCCGCGAACGGCTGCAGGTCGTCAAGCTCCTTGCGGCTCCATCCTGCGCAGCCTTTGGCGTTCAGGACGCGTACGACGCCGCCGGAAGCAGCTACGCTCGCGAACACCTTCACGTCGCTGTCCTTCACGATGTCCGTAATATCTTCGATTTCCAGACCGAAGCGCAGATCCGGCTTGTCGGAGCCGTATTTGTCCATGGCATCCGCATAGGTGATGCGCTGGAACGGGGCAGTTATGTCGGCGCCTACCGTTTCCTTGAACAGGCGCTGGGCCAGCTTCTCCATCATCGCGAGCAGCTGGTCTTGCGTCAGGAAGGAAGTCTCGATGTCGACCTGGGTGAATTCCGGCTGGCGGTCGGCGCGAAGATCCTCATCGCGGAAGCAGCGGGCGATCTGGTAGTAGCGCTCGACGCCGCCGACCATGAGCAGCTGCTTGAAGAGCTGCGGCGATTGCGGCAGCGCGTAGAACTCCTCCGGATGCACGCGGCTCGGCACGAGATAGTCGCGCGCTCCCTCCGGCGTGCTCTTGGTGAGGATCGGCGTTTCCACTTCGACGAATTCCTCTCCGTCGAGGAAGTCGCGGAAGATTTTGGACGCCTTGGAGCGGAGCAGCAGCGTGCGCTGCATCTCCGGACGGCGCAGGTCCAGGTAGCGGTACTTCAGGCGGAGAGGCTCGTCGACCTCGATGCCGTCCTCGATCGGAAACGGCGGCGTTTTGGCGGCATTGAGAATCTCGATCTCGGTGATGCGGACTTCGATCTCGCCGGTGGCCAGGTTCGGATTGCGAGTTTCCGCGTCGCGTTCAACGACGGTTCCCTTCACAGCGAGCACATACTCGCTGCGCGCGCGGTCGGCGATGCCGAGCGCGTCGCCCGAATAAGCCGGATTGAAGACGATCTGTACGATGCCCGTGCGGTCGCGCAGGTCGATGAACAGCACGCCGCCGAGGTCGCGCCGGCGCTGCACCCATCCTTTCAGTTCCACGGTCTTGCCTACGTCGGCTTTGGTCAGCCGGCCGCATTGATAAGCTTGTTCGCTCATTTCTGTCACTCCTTCGGATGATTGGCACGAGTTCCCATGCTCTATTTGAGTAGCCTTGAAATCGCTGGAAATTCCGATTCCGCGGCTAAGGCCGAACTTTCAAGGATGCGGTCGACAGTTGGATTCCGAATGCGGATCAGCCTTTGATTTCGGAAGCCAAGCTTGCGAGAGGAACCATGCGCTGCTCGCCGGTATCCATCTCCTTAAGGGAAATCTGGCCGGCCGCCAGCTCGTCGTCGCCCAGAATCGCCGTATAACGCGCGGCGTAACGGTCGGCCGATTTCATCTGCGCCTTCATCTTGCGTCCCTGATAGTCGCGTTCTGCGGACAAGCCGGCTTGGCGAAGCAGCTGAAGCTGCTTGGCCGTCTCACGCTCCGCCGCTTCGCCGAGAGCGACCAGATACACGTCGATGCGCGGCTTGGCCGCCTCGCCGCCCTGCTGGTGCTCCAGAATCATGACGGTGCGCTCGATTCCGAGGCCGAATCCGACGCCGGGCTGGTCCGGCCCGCCGATTTCGCCGACGAGGCCGTTGTAGCGGCCTCCGCCGCCGATCGTGTCGATGGCGCCGATGCCCTCCGCCTTGAACTCGAAGGCGGTATTCGTGTAATAATCAAGTCCGCGCACGAGCCGGGAGTTGATGTCATACGGGATGTCCATATCGCTCAGATGCTGCTTCACCTTTTCGAAATGCCGGCTGCTGGCTTCGTCCAGGCTATCGAGAATCGACGGAGCGCCTTCGAAGTGATGCTGGTCGTGCTTGCAGTCCAGTACCCGCAGCGGATTGCGGTCCATGCGGGACTGGCAGTCCTTGCATAGAACGCTGCGCTTGGGCTCCAGGAACTCAAGCAGCTTGCCGCGGAACGCCGCGCGCACCTCGGGCGTCCCGACGGAGTTGATCTCCACGCGCACGTCTCTCAGGCCGACCTCCGTGTAGAAGGTATATCCAAGCGCGATGACCTCCGCATCGAGCGCCGGATCGACCGACCCGAGCGCTTCCACGCCGAATTGGTGGAACTGGCGGTAACGTCCGGCCTGCTGGCGCTCATAGCGGAACATCGGCCCGATGTAATACAGCTTCGTCAGATCGGGTTCGCCGTACATCTTGTTCTCGACATAAGCGCGCACGACGCCGGCCGTTCCTTCCGGACGCAGCGTCAGGCTGCGCCCGCCGCGGTCCTCGAACGTGTACATTTCCTTCTCGACGATATCCGTCGTCTCCCCGACGCCGCGCCGGAACAAGTCCGTCGACTCGAACATCGGCGTACGAATTTCGCGAAAGTTGAATCTGCGGCATATTTCCCTCGCCTTGCTTTCGACGAACTGCCATCTCTCGACTTGTCCGGGCAGCAGATCCTGCGTTCCCGGCATTTTTTGAAATCCCATAACCGCCCCTCCTTGCTTTTGCTCGCTATCATCGCATTCCAACCTATGTTCATCGACAAAAAAAGCTCTCGTCCGCTGACGACCCCGTAAGGTCGTCAGGGACGAGAGCTCGATCTCCCGTGGTGCCACCCTGATTCCGGACAAAAGGCCTAAGGCCGGTCCATCCGCTTCAAAGAACGGTTAACGCCCGTCACACGCATGCCGTCTACGCAAAGGCTGCGCCGTCATGCGCGCAAAAGCCTTCTTCGCCGGATGTTCTCCGGGATGTCATTCCTCCCGCCACCATAAGGACGCTTGCAGCCGTAACGGCGTCCCTCTCTGGATACGTGCGCGCAGAGTACTTCTTCCCATCATCAAAGGTTGGTTTCAATTGAGATTCATTCTACCGCTGTAAAGGGATCAAGTCAAGCCGCTCTCCTCGCAGGAACAAAAAAAAAGAGCCCGGCAAGCGGGCTCTGAAGTCTTGCCATATTAAAAAGGGGGTCGGAGATCAGTATAGCCCGGCTGTGTTAAGCGATGATGTTGCCCAGATTACAATTGGATGACAAAATCGCTTCTGCCGGCATGAAAGGTCAGCTATCTTCCCGATCTTCCTTTTTGGGAGCGGGTCCGCCCCCAGTCCAGTCTTCCGCGAACTCCAGATCGTCCTCCAGATCGTCCAGCAGCAGCGCTTCCCGTCTGTCCGCCTGGAGAATCCGGCTGGAAGCGCGGCTCAGCATCTGCATTTTGCGTCCCTGCCGCATGGCGGCCACTTCCTTTCTCGCCGTCAAATCGCTTATGAAGCGTCTGTCGAGGTTCCGGTAAGTAGTGTTGCCGCATAACGTCTTCGTTAGTCCGGGAAGCAGGGATTAATCGCGGCTGTCCACGATCAGCGTAACCGGACCGTCGTTGACGAGGGATACATCCATCATGGCCCCGAAACGGCCCGTCTCCACCTGCAGCCCCAGCGCGCGCAGCGCTCCGTTGAACGCTTCGTAGAGCGGCTCGGCATGCTCCGGCCGGGCTGCGGACATGAAGTTGGGACGCCTTCCCTTGCGGCAATCGCCGTACAGGGTGAACTGGGACACCGAAAGCACGGCGCCGCCCGCGTCGAGCACGCTCAGGTTCATTTTCCCGTCCCCGTCCTCGAAGATGCGCAGGTTCGCGACCTTGTCCGCCATCCAGGTGATATCGACTTCGGTGTCCTCATGGGTAAGTCCGACAAGCAGCATCAGTCCCTGGCCGATGCTGCCGACGACTGCGCCCCCGACAGAGACCGATGCGCTGGAGCAGCGCTGAACGACGACTTTCACGATGGGCCACCGTCCTCTATCTATTGCATGATGCGCTGAACCGAGTAGATGTCCTTGACGCGCTTGATCTTGTCCACGACAGACTGCAAATGCTCGATGTTGCGGATCAGGATGGTCATATGGATGATGACCATCTTGTTCTTGCCCGTGCGTCCCGTGACGGCGGAAATATTCGTCTTGCTCTCCGCGACTGCCTGCAGAACCTCGTTGAGCAGGCCGCGATGGTCGTAGCCGGTAATCTCGATATCGACGCTGTAGTTCGACTCCGTCGACTCTTCCCATTCGACCTCGATGACGCGCTCCGCGTCGTCCTCCTTGCCTTCGACAGGAAGATTCGGGCAATCCTGCCGGTGAACGGACACTCCGCGTCCGCGCGTAATATAACCTACGATTTCATCGCCGGGAACCGGATTGCAGCAGCGGGCGAAGCGGACGAGCAGGTTGTCGATTCCTTTGACGGTCACGCCGCCGGTCGCCGCCTTCTTGCGGGTCCCCGGAGACTTCACCTCGGTCGGCTCGTTCGTAAGCTCGATCAGCTGCGCGGCTTCGGCTTCCCGCCGCATCTTCTCGGTCAGCTTGGTGCAGATCTGCGCGGCGGTGATGCCGCCGAAGCCGATCGCGGACATCATGTCCTCGACATCGTGGAAGCTGAACTTGGACGCGGCCTCCATGAGCTTGTCCTCGGCCAACCAGGCGGACGGCTCTAGGCCGAGCCGCTTCAGCTCGCGCTCCAGCATGTCGCGGCCCTTGATGACGTTTTCCTCGCGCCGCTCTTTTTTGAACCAGGCTTTGATCTTGGTCCGGGCATGCGAGGATTTCGTGATCTTGATCCAGTCCTGGCTCGGGCCGTAGGAATGCTTCGAGGTCAGAATCTCCACGATGTCGCCGGTCTTGAGCTTATGGTCGAGCGGCACGATCCGGCCGTTCACCTTGGCCCCGATCGTCCGGTTGCCGACCTCCGTATGGATCCGGTACGCAAAATCAAGCGGAACGGAACCGGCCGGCAGCTCGATCACTTCGCCTTTGGGGGTGAACACGAACACCAGATCCGAGAAGAAGTCCATCTTGAGCGACTCCATGAACTCGGAGGCGTCCTCGGCCTCGTTCTGCAGCTCCAGAATTTCGCGGAACCAGCCCATCTTGTCCTCGATATTGCCGCTCGGTCCCGCCGATCCTTCCTTATAGGCCCAGTGGGCCGCGACGCCGTACTCGCTCGTGCGGTGCATCTCCCAGGTGCGGATCTGGACCTCGGTCGGCTCGCCGTTCGGTCCCACGACGGTCGTATGCAGCGATTGGTACATGTTGGCCTTCGGCATCGCGACATAGTCCTTGAAGCGGCCCGGCATCGGCTTCCACAGCGTATGGATGATGCCGAGCGTCGCGTAGCAGTCCTTGATGTTGTCCACGATGATGCGGATCGCCATCAGATCATAGATTTCATTGAACTGCTTGTTGCGCATCGTCATCTTGCGGTAAATGCTGTAAATATGCTTGGGGCGCCCCGAAATATCGCCGTCGATGCCCATTTCCTCCAGCTTTTCCGTGATCCGGCCGATGACGACAGCGATGTACTGCTCCCGCTCCGCACGCTTTTTCTTCATCAAATTGGCGATCCGGTAATACTGCTGCGGATTGAGATAGCGCAGGGCGATATCCTCCATCTCCCACTTGATCGCGGAGATGCCGAGCCTGTGGGCGATCGGACAGAAAATCTCCAGGGTCTCGTAGGCGATGCGGCGCTGCGCCTCCTCCGATTGGAACTTCAGCGTGCGCATATTATGAAGCCGGTCCGCAAGCTTGATGAGAATGACGCGGATGTCCTGAGCCATCGCCACGAACATCTTGCGGTAGTTCTCGTTCTGCTGTTCTTCCTTGGACCGGAATTTGATCTTTTCCAGCTTGGTGAGGCCGTCGACCAGCATGGCGCAGGTATCTCCGAACCTCGCTCGGACCTGTTCCACCTCGACAGTCGTATCCTCCACAACGTCATGCAGCAGCGCCGCTATGATGGAAGTCACGTCCATCTCCATATTGACCAGGATTTCCGCCACGGCCACCGGATGGAGAATATAGGGCTCTCCCGATTTGCGCACCTGCCCGTGATGGGCCTGGTCGGCAAATTCATAGGCTTCCCGGATCCTGTTCAGATCCTGGTCCCTCATATAAGTCGACGCCTTAGCGAGTAATTGCTCTATGCCCATGAAACGTCCCTTTCCATCCAAATGTCATCGTTCGACTTCTACCGTGTCCCAGTACCTATGAAATAAGTTTAACTCCTATTATGCCCCTACAATACGGGCTGCGTCAACTGAACTTGAAGCGATACGGTCCTCCCTCCGAACGCGGCACACAGGTCCACCATAAACAATGGTTCAAATTCCTTATTCTGTTATTCATTTGGCGGAAATGTCTCTAGATCGACAAAAAAAAGACGGCCGATGACCGGCCGTCATTATTTCCTGAGAAATAATTACCCATGAAGCATTTAGTATTTCATCAGGGAGAAGATGTCCAATCCGCCAAGCTTGGCGCGTCCGTCCAAATAGCCGAGCTCGATCAGGAACGAAGCTCCTACCACCTCGCCGCCGAGCTGTTCGATGAGGTTGATCGTCGTCGCGATCGTACCGCCGGTGGCGAGCAGATCGTCGGCGATAAGCACGCGCTGTCCCGGCTTGATGGCATCCTTGTGGACGGCGAGCGTGTCTTTGCCGTATTCGAGATCATAACCGGCCTCGACGGTCTCTCCCGGAAGCTTGCCGCTTTTGCGGATCGGCACGAAGCCGACTCCGAGAGCGATCGCAAGCGGAGCTCCGACGACGAAGCCGCGCGCCTCCGGACCGGCGATCAGGTCGATCTCTTTGCCGTGGGCCGCTTTTTTGAGCTCATCGATCGCCGCACGGTATACTTCGCCGTTGTTCAGCAGCGTCGTAATGTCCTTGAAGCGGATGCCTGGCTGAGGAAAATCTTCGATAACGCGGATATATTCTTTGAAGTTCATGATTGTCGAGCTCCTTTTATTCCCTATGCGGGTAGTTCGGTATGATGGCTTGATGCCGGCAAGCCGGCTATCCAAGATTTGATGTCTTCGGTTGCGGAAAAGAGCCTGGACATGATCTTCTCTTCTTCCAGCGCCTCCAAGTAAAGCGCGGATTCCGAGAGGTCCCTGCGGGCCGGGGCTTCGGCGGCTGTCCAGCCCTCGTCGCGCCGCTCGATGAAGCCCAGCTGATGAAACACTTCCAATGCCAGAGAGGCTCGCTCCGGCGGGCAGCCCGCAGCCTCGGCCAGCCTCCGTCCCGCCTGCCCGGCAGGCAGCGGAGACAGCTTGCGGATCCAGGCGTACAGCCTGCCCATGCCCGCCCGCTCCAGCCAATCCGCGGAGCCTTTCTGATCGGCCGGATAGAGCAGATGCAGCGCCTCCAGCCCATGGCTGAGCCGAAGAGCTTTCTCCAGCCTGATGCAGGATGACGGACTTCCATAAAGGATGATTTCCTGGCAGGAGAAGCCTCCTGCCGGAACCTCTTCGGGAAGGCAATGAGTCCATCCGGGATTGCCGCTTCCTTCGCTTCCTGCTGCGATCTCGAGAGCGCTGGACAAATGAAGCCTTTCCCTCGTCACGATGACGGCCGTTCTCTTTTCCTGCCGGAGCCTCTCGATGATCGAGGCGAGGCGGCCGACCGGATCCCTTGTCCCTCGGAAGTCGTACACCCTCGGCTCTCTGACCCTCAAATCGCGGATCATCAGCTGCGGCTTCCGCTTCCCGTTCCATTCGTTCACCGTCAGCTCCCCTACGATGTCCGCCCTCAAGGAAGCGGCGAGCGGATCGGCGAATTCGCCCATGCCGAATCCGATCGCGTCCAGCTTCGCCGGGGTGATGCCGCTGCTCAGAGCGAGCTTGAGATGCGTCTTTTCCTTGCCGAGCAGGCGGACATCGCCGATGCCCGCTACGCTGATCAGCAGCTTCGGCACCGGATTGCCGCTGCCGTAAGGCTCAAGCAGCGCCAGCTCGCCGGCAGTCTCGATCGACGCCTCCTCGATGGGACAGACCAAATCGATGTCGCAGACCGGAATGTAGTCCTCCGAACGCAGCTGAAGCTCCGCTTGCGCGCAAAGGGCTTCTTCCAGCTCGTCCAGACGGGTGCGGTGCAGCGTCATGCCCGCTGCGGCCGCGTGGCCTCCGTAATGCTCCATCAGTTCCTTGCAGGAACTCAGAGCTTCGAACAGATCATAACCCGGAATCGTCCTTGCCGATCCTTTGCACATTCCCGATTGCTCGTCAAGTCCGAGCAGCACGGTCGGACGGTAATGCTTCTCCAGCAGCTTGGAAGCTACGATGCCGACAACGCCGGGATTCCAGCCCGCACCGGCGAGCACGATCACTCCGGGGCGGGGAGCGCCTTGCTCGTCGGCCCGGCGGCAGCGTTCCTGCCACATGGCTTCGGCTTCCTTGGCGATATCGGCGACAACCTCGCGGCGCTCGATATTGAGCTCGTCCAGGCTCGAGGCGATTTCCTCGGCTTCCTCCCGATTATCGGTGACAAGAAGGACTACGGCCGGAGCGGCATGATCGAGCCGGCCGGCGGCGTTGACTCTCGGCCCCATCTGGAAGCCGATATCGGAAGCCGTGACCGCCTCCGTCTTGATGCCGCCCGCTTCGGCCAAAGCCGCGAAGCCGGGGCGAGGCGAAGTTCGAATGACATGCAGGCCGGAGCGAACGATAATGCGGTTCTCGTCGGCCAATGGCATCAAGTCCGCAATCGTTCCCAGAGCGGCGATATCGCTCCATTCCAGGGGAATGCGGCCCAGCAGGCACTGGGCGAGCTTGAATGCGACTCCCGCGCCGCACAGTCCCTTGAACGGATAAGCGCAGCCAGGCTGCTTGGGGTTCACGATGGCATCGGCATCGGGAAGAACGTCGGGAGGCTCGTGATGATCCGTAACGACGACCGACAAGCCCAGCTTGCGGGCATGCGCGATCGGCTCGACGGCGCTGATTCCGTTGTCGACCGTGACGATAAGCGTGAATCCCTCTCTCGCAGCCTTGTCCACGGCCGGGATGTTCATGCCATATCCTTCCCGGGTACGATGCGGAATATAATAGTCATGGCGAATGCCCAGCTCGCGCATCAGAAGGATCATCAAGGCGGTGGAGGAAACCCCGTCCGCATCGTAATCTCCGTACACCAGCACTTTCTCCCCGTCTGCCGCGGCCTTCCGGATGCGGGCGGCCGCTTCCTCCATTCCCTTGAGCAGATAGGGATCATGCATCGACTCGATTCCCGCTCCCATGAAGTCATGGGCCGTTTCCGGCGTCATGCACCCTCTTTGGACGAGCAGCCTCGCCGCCAGCGGATTCAGGCCAAGGGCAGCCTGAATCGATTGCGCGGCCTGGTTTTCCTCTTCATTCAGCTTTCTTATGTTCCAGCGGGTTTTGGACCCGATCACGTTGTACCCGCCTCCATCCTTGCCATTCGGTGTGTAGCTTGCTGCTTATATCTGCCGCTTGCCGCCACAGGCTGGTTCTCAAAACGAAATCCAAGCAGAGAAACGCTGCCCTCTGCGGCTGCGGGCCGTTCCGGAAGACCGGATCAGCCCGCAGCAGGCGGCGGCAGCGTTATGCCCAGGACGGACCAGCCGGCTCTTACTGAAGCAGCGTCGGCATATGCTCCTGATTGGGATCATGATTGGATTTGTACGGATAGCCGGGATTATAAGGCTCTACGCAGATTTTGACGTCATGGATATGCATGAACCGCTTGAGGACCAGCTGCTTGACCCGCCGCCCGATGTCCGCCCCTTCGAGAACGGAAATCCGCGGATTGACGCTGATGACGATTTCGGCGGATATCCTGCCTCCGCTCATATGCGGCTGGACCGCTTCAACCGTCACGACGCCGTCGACTCTTTGGATGATCTCCGTCATGTCCTCGGCGAGACCGGAATGGTCTGCGGGTGCCGGTTCCTTCTTTTTGCCGGTTCCAAGAAAAAGAAGATAGCCCTTGTAGACGATGAAAGCCCCGATGAGGACCGATGCGGCAGGATCCAGATAAGTCATCCAGGTCCATCCGCTCTCGCCTCCGGCCCAAGCGCCGGCGGCTCCGGCGGCCGCCGTCAGCGAGACCGCCCATTCCCATCCGGGAATGGGGCCTCTTACGAACAGAAGCCGCAAGGCAAGGCAGATCGGAATGACGAAGGCAGCCGGCAGCTGCGGATAGCCGTCAAGCGGCTCCATCATGCGGTTGAGAGCGAGTACGGCCATCTGCAGGCCGATGACGATGAGAAAAATGGAGAACACATAAGCGAATGTATGCTCCCTGCCCATACGCTGCACGTTGTCCCCGCTGCGGCGGCTGTGCTCCTTGCCGGATGCTTGCGCCGCATAGGAGGAGCATGCGTCCGAAGCGGAACGGAAAGCATCGGACAGCAGAACGGAACTGCCGAAGAGGGAACCGGCCGTTCCCTTGATGACGGCGAGCCCGATATGGACTCCGGTCTCCCTCCGCCGGCCGGCCGCAGCTTGGCCGGATTGCGGTAGCTTGTCGGCCATGGCTTCAGCCTCCCGTTATGAAGCTGCCGGATTGCCGGCGGAAGCCGGCTTCGACTTGGAATTCTTCTTCATGAGCAGCCACAGCGGGCTTGCGATGAAGATGGAGGAATACGCTCCGCTGAACAGACCGACCAGCATGGCCAGCGAGAACAGGCGGATCGATTCGCTGCCGAAAATGAACAGCGCCAAAGCGGCGAACAGCACCGTAAGCGCCGTGTTGATGGAGCGCGTCATCGTCTGCCATACGCTGTCGTTTACGACCTTGATATAGTCCTTGAATGTCTTGATCTTCGCGAATCGCAGGTTTTCGCGGATCCGGTCGAAGATGACGATCGTATCGTTGATGGAGTAGCCGATGATCGTCAGAATCGCGACGATGAACGGCAGATTGACTTCCAGGCGGAATATCGAGAAGACGCTGATGACGATGAAGGCATCGTGGACGAGAGCCACGACGGCCGCAAGGCCGAAGCGCCATTCAAAGCGGATGGCGATATAGATGATGATGCCGATGCAAGCCAGCAGCATCGCCTTCAGCGCGTTCCACTGCAGCTCGCGGGCGATCTCGACATCGACCGTGTTGACCTCGACCGAAGAGCCGGGATCGAACTTCGCTTTAAGATCCGTTTTGAGCTGCTCCTCCTTGCTCTGGCTGAGCACTTCGTCGAATCGGATCGTCATCCGGTTGTCGCCGAAGGTCGGCGCGTTGTGCTTGCCGAATTCTCCGGCCTGGAGATAGGATTCGATCTCCTGGCGCTGGGCGGACAAGTCCTTGGTCGACTTGACGTCCACGCTGGAGCCCGACTTGAAATCGACGCCGTAGTTGAGTCCCAGAGCCGCGAGCGCCACGATGCCGGCGATCGTGATGACGATCGAGAAGATGTAGAAATACTTGCTGTAATGGACAAAATCGATCCGGGATTCCTTAGAGCGCACGGATTTCACTCTCCTTCACGCCGTAATAGCCCGGCTTGTTGAATTTGCCGCTCTTGATCATCAGCCAGAGCAGGTAGCGGGAAACGACTACGTTGGAGATCAGGCTGATGATGATGCTCAGAAGCAGCGTGATGGCGAATCCTTTGACGGATCCGACACCGATGAAGAACAGAACGCCGGCGGCGATGATCGTCGTGACATGGGAGTCGATGATCGTGCGCAGGGAAGTTTTGGAGCCGGCGCGGAAAGCGCTCAGCAGGCTCTTGCCGGAACGCATCTCTTCCTTGATCCGCTCCGCCGTCAGGATATTGGCGTCGACGGCGATGCCGATGCCGAGAATGAAGGCCGCGATGCCGGGAAGCGTAAGCGTCGCGTTGAGCGCGATATGCGCCGCAAGCAGCAGCCACGTATAGATGATCAGGGATACGCTGGCCGCGATGCCCGGCACCCGATAGAACACGAGCATGAAGAGCACGATGAAGATCGTGCCGACGAGACCGGCGAAAATCGTGTCGTCGAGCGACTGCTTGCCGAGCGAGGCGCCTACGGATTGCGTGTATTTCACTTCGAGCTTCAGCGGCAGGGCGCCGAGGTTGATCGTGTCGCGGATATTCATCGCTTCTTCTTGCGTGTAGCCCCCGGTGATCTGGGCGTCGCTGCTGTTGATCGTCGAGGACACGGCCGGAGCCGAAAGCTCGTTCTCGTCGAGATAAATGGCGAGCTGGTTGTTTCCGGTCACGGCCAGCTTGGCCACCTCGGCCGTCACCTTGGCGAACTGGGCGGCATCCTTGAGCTTGATGTTGATCTGATAGCGTCCGAAGTCATCGCGCTGGACCGATGCGCCGCCTTCCTTGAAGTCGCTGCCGGTCAATTCGACCTTGCAGTAGCCGGCCTCCTTGGCGCAGCCGATGGCGCTGCGGAAGGTCAGGTTCGCCGGCTTGACGAGATCCTCGCGCAGCTTGGCTTCCTTGGCTTCGTCCATGCCCGCGATGCGGATGCGGATGCGGTCCGTGCCTTCCGTCGTGACTTCAGGCTCGGACACGCCGTCTTTGTTGACGCGCTTCTCGAGGCTTTTTGCCGTCTCCGTCAACGATTCGCGCGTCACTTTGCTGCCTTCGTTCAAAGGCTTGGCCTGGTAGAGGATTTCGAATCCGCCTTTGAGGTCTAGACCTAACCGGGTCTTATCCAAGAGGGCGGGGCTTGTCCAACCAATGACGCCGAAACTGACGACGACAATGATCAGGAATGCTAGCATCCGTTTCATAATTCCTGATGTTCCTCCTTAAGTTCACAATCGTTTCTATTATAACGATGACGGAAATTTGAGTCAAAAAAAAGAAACCCTTGTCAAAATCAGGGTTCTTTCCACGCGCTCATCGTCAGATGGTTCATGAGCTGGGTCGCCTTAAGGGACAAGATGTCATTTACGAGCTTGTGCAGCAGCGGCTCTCCCGACTTGATATACCGGGCTTGAACGCATTCCCATACATCGGTCCCCGTCACCTGCTCGTAACCGATCCAGCGGAACTCCTCCGCCTTGCTCTCGCACAGGGCGAAGATCTCCTCGCTCATTTCCTTTTCCGTCATGCGGCCACTCGCCTCCCCTGTTGACTATCCGCCTCAAGCCGTCGAACTGATTTCATTCGACGCAGAGGCCCGCTTTCCTGCCTCGATCCGGCTTCTTCCCAAAAAACATAGACATGCCGGGTGCCGGATGCCGCATAAACATGCTGTACGGACGTGCCCGCCCGCTGCCGGGCCGGCACAATGAACACCGTTAGGGAAGAGGAAGGAATCTATGACGAAGCCGAACAAACCAACCAAGCAAACCTTTATCAAGGGAGCCATGATCCTGCTTGCGGCGGGCGTCATCAACCGGATTCTCGGTTTCGTCCCCCGCATCGCCCTTCCCCGCGTCATCGGAGCCGAAGGGGTCGGCATCTACCAGCTCAGCTACCCGTTCCTCGGCGTGCTGCTGACTCTCATTACAGGCGGCATCCCGCTGGCCGTCGCCAAATGGATCGCGGAAGCCGACTCCAAGGGGGAGGGCCACCGCGTCAAGCAGATTTTCCGCACCGCCATGCTGCTGACGATCGTCCTTGCCCTCGCGATGACGGCTCTGATGCTGCTCGGCGCCGAATGGATCACGACCCGCGTCCTGACCGACAGCCGCGTGTACCGGCCGTTCGTCATGATGGCGCCGATGCTTCTCATCATCGGGGTATCGTCCGTATACAGAGGCTATTTCCAAGGCAAGCAGAACATGATCCCGACCGCCCAGTCCCAGGTCGTGGAGACGGTGCTGCGGATCGCCGGGCAATTGCTGCTGGCTTTCCTTCTGCTCCCGTACGGACTCGAGTGGGCAGCCGCAGGCGCGATGATGGGAACCGTCATCGGGGAGATCGCCGGCTTGCTGATCTTGTTCTGGCATGCAGCCAGAGACAAGGGAAAGTCCGCTGCGGCAGTTCCCGCCCCCCCTGCCGGCGCTCCACCTTTTTCTCAAGACTTCAAGAACGAAGACCGCGTTCCCGTGCTGAAAAAGCTGCTGCGCCTTTCCATCCCGGTTACCGGCAGCCGGCTGGTCGGCTCCCTGTCCTATCTGCTGGAATCGATTCTGACCGCCCGCAGCCTCGCCGCCGCAGGCATCGCGACCGGTGCCGCCACCGCGCAATACGGCGCCCTTCAAGGGATGATCATTCCGCTGCTGCTGCTGCCGACGGCTCTGACCTACTCCCTGTCCGTGTCTCTGATTCCATCCCTGTCGGCCGCAGCGGCCAGAGGAGACATGGCCTCGATCCACAAGCGTCTCCATCAGTCCCTCCGCCTCGCTCTCGTCAGCGGCGCCCCCTTTGTCGTCGTCATGGGACTGCTCGCGGAGCCGCTGTGCCGGCTGATGTACAACCACGGGGAAATCGCCCCGCTGCTTGCCCTGCTCGCTCCCGCCGGCATCTTCATCTACTTGCAAGGACCGCTCCAGGCAGCCCTGCAGGCGCTAGACAAACCCGGAACGGCTCTGTTCAATACGACCGTAGGCGCTTGCGTGAAGCTGTATCTGATCGTCGAGCTCGCATCTCGTCCCGAGCTCGGAATCTATGGCGCTGTCATCGCGATCGTCGTCAACATCATCCTCGTCACTGCCCTCCACGGCATCAGCGTCATGCGCTGCGCCGGGTACCGCATGAAGCTGCCCGACTTCATCAAGGTCGGAAGCGCCATGATCATCATGGGAGCCTGCTGCAGGTGGCTGATGAGCAGAGGGCCGCTGCCAGCCGAATGGCTCAATCTGATCGTTTCTTGCGCAGCCGGCGCCGCGGTTTATTTATTTTTGATGGGAGCCATGGGAATTGTCGACAGACATGACTTGTCCCGAATACCGGGCATCGGGCGCTGGTTCGGGTGAAGCCGGCATGTATGGAGACAAAGCGAAAAGGCAGCTGCATCGCAGCTGCCCGCTTTTTATTTTTTTCGGCGGTTCTCATCGACGAACAGCTCGCCTTTGTGGTCGATCGTGCAGAAGAACACCTGATTCCACTCCGTAAGCCCTCTTTTGCGAAGCTGCTGCTTCAGCCAGAGACGGTTTTTTTCCAGCTTCTCCAGATTATGATCCATGACTCTGCCATCCATGATGAGCGGAACCGGCAGCGTTTCGAATCGATAAGCCGAAGGAAACGTTATGTCGCTTGACGATGAATCCTGCTGCTCATTGTTCTTGTCTTGCTTGTCTTGCTTGTCTTGCTTGTCTTGCTTTCCATGCTTTCCCTGTTTTTGTTCTCCGCCGGAAGAGCTTCCCTGTTGACTTTGCTGCTGCCCGCTTTGCTGCTGCCCGCTTTGCTGGTTCTGCTGGCCTTGTTGTCCTTGCTGGCTCTGGCCGGAAGACGGGGACTGGCTTTCCTTCGGGATGACGGACAGCTTGCCGCTCGTCTCGAGAATCGCGAATTCCACGTCCGCCACCCTCGCAACCTGGTTTTCCCTCAGCTGAAGCATGAGATCGTCCAGGTTGTAGCGCTGTTTCTTCATTTCCTTCTGATTGAGCTTGCCGTCCGCGATAATGACGCTGGGCTTGCCGTCGAACAGCAGCCGGAGCTTGCGGTTTTTCAGGCCGATATAAGCGATCAGCACCTGAATGATCATCAGCACGGCCATCGGAACGATGCCCTCGATAACCGGCCGTTTCGTATCCTCGATGACAAGAACCGCAATTTCGGCAATCATGAACGAGATGACGAGGTCGAACACGCTCATTTTGCCGATTTCCCGCTTTCCCATCAATCTCATGATCAGGAACACGACAAAATAAATCAGGACGGTCCGCAGCAGCAGCGACCCATATTCCATGCTTTCGCCCCCCTTGGCCCAATCATCAAGCGTCAGATGGTATTGTCGCCCCCCCTGTCCGCAGCCATGCACAGCATGACGCAATGAAATGTTGGCAATAAAGGCGAAACGAGGATTTGTCCTTCCCATCGGCAGGGCTGTACTAATTCCGGCGGCTTGACCATATGGTGAACTAAATACCATACCATCACTGGAGGGTGATTCCCGCATGAACCCCATTAAAAATGTGCAAAAAGTGCGTATCGGCTCCCCCATGCTAGGAGGGCTGGCTTACTCCGGCTTATGGCTCGCTCTGGGAGCCCTGCTTCTGTCGCTCATGCTGTACGCGGGAAATCTCAGCGAGGATTCGCTTCCGGCCTGGGCGCTTGGCATTCACGGCACCGCTTCCCTGTGCGGAGGCTTCACGTCCGGCAAGCGCAGCGGAGCCAAAGGCTGGTACCATGGCGGCCTGCTCGGTCTCGTTTACGGCCTTCTGGTGCTCGTGATCGGCTTTCTGGCAGCCGATGCAGGCATGTCGTCCAAAACCGGCATCCTTTTCCTCATCGTCGCTCTCGCAGGCGCATTCGGGGGCATGATCGGCGTCAATCTGCGGAAATGACCCCCTGTGTAAACTTGTCTCGGGTATGCTATACTTGTTCTCGGTAATCGAACTGGTAAACATCTGGAACTGTCATCTTCCGGTGTATCAGGGGCAAGCTTAGGGGGAACCATAGTGGCAATCTTGACATCCATGAATCAAATTACGCTGTACACGGTGCTGACGTCCGCCGTATTGATCAGTTTCGGAACCGGCCGCAATCCGCTGCGCGCCGCAGGCGTCTTTGCCCGCAATCTAGCCGTCAATCCCAGATACTTGCTGCTGTTCGGCTCGCTGCTCGCCATCCTCTTCATGAACAAGCTCGAGCTGATCATCGAAAGCAAGATGAAGCATCAGACCGACTTCACCCCATTTGTCCAGCGGCTCGAAGGCGGCTTCGTGGAAGGATTCCAGCAGCTGTTCCATGCCGCATGGCTGACGCCGGTGCTGGCCTTTTTCTACGTTGTCGTCTTCCAGTCGCTGCTGGTCGCATCGCTCGCTGTCTACATGTACCGCGACAAGACCGGACGGCAATTCTCCGCGACCTGCTACGCCATCATGCTCAACTACCTGATTGCGATTCCTTTTTATTTGTTCATGCCCGTCAAGGAAGTTTGGGCCTATAATCCAAACGTTCATTTTTATATGCTGGAGGCTTTTCCGGCTTTTGAAACGGTATACCGCGGCTTGTCCGGCCTGGACAACTGTTTCCCGAGCCTTCATACTTCCATCTCCGTGACGCTTGCCTTGCTGGGAGCCCGTTCCGGCATCAAGCGCTGGGCCTGGCTGACCGGCGTGACGGCGGCAATCATTATTTTCACCATCTTCTATATGGGCATCCACTGGCTGACCGATATGCTCGGAGGCCTCTGCCTGGCGACCTTCGCCGTGTACATGGGCTACAAGCTGGCGGATTTGAAATCGCTGGCCAAACCAATTCCGTCCGTTCATCCTTCACGCTGAACTCCTTCCCGGGGTTAAATCGCTCCCCCTTCCGGCAATAGCGCAAAAAAAGAGCCTTCGCGGCTCCTTTTTTTTTTGCCTTTACGGCTGACTCAGCAGCTTTTGCTCGTGCCGGCCCCAATGAGGCTGCGTTCCGTCCTCATCCACAAATCCGTAACGTTCCGACAGCTCCCATGAGCTAAGATGCCTTCCGGACAAGCTTCCCTTCCCGGGGTCGGCCGCCAGACAGGCCAGCGCCCTGCCTACATAAAGCGGGGTCTCCGATTGAAGAAAATTAGGATCCTTCTCGCCGGCGTCTCTCCAGTTCGCTTCCGTCACGCCGAAATGGGCCAGCATCTCCTCCGAGCGCAAAAATCCCGGGGTCAACGAAACCGCGCAAATTCCATATGGCTTCAGCTCCTCGGACAGCCCTGCAGCCATATGGATTCCCCATATCTTGGACAAGCTATAGGGCAGATTGCCCCGATACTTGTAGTCGACGCCGTCGGTTATTTCCGCAAGGAGGCCGGACTCGCTGCGGATGAGCAGAGGCATCGCGTAATGTGCCGTCATGTAATGGGTGTCGAGCACTCCGTGCTGCATCGCCAGCCCATCCTTCAGCGGTGACGCCCAGAAAGGCTTGCCCCAATGAGTCAGCCTTTCTCCTCCCCAAATATCGTTCACGAGGATATCCAGACGTCCATGGGCCATTTCGATCCGCTTCATCAGCGCCTCCACTTCCTCCGGCACCGAATGGTCGACTCGGACAGCAATCCCGATACCGCCGCGGCTTTCAACCCTTTCAGCGGTTTCCTCGATCGTCTCCTTGCGTCCGATGGGGGAAGAGGACATTCGCGTCGTCCGCCCTGTCACGTATACCGTCGCACCGGCTTCTCCGAGCGCCATCGCGATTCCGCGGCCGGCTCCCCTCGTTCCTCCGGCTACGAGGGCAATCTTGTCCTTCAACGGCTTGTTCTGCGTCATGAACCATCTCTCCTTTTCAATAGGGGCCGCTCAGCGGCACTAAGTTCAGGTATAATCATATAGTGCCATACACGACATCCTCTGTCTTGTAGGATGAACCATCCATTGTAGGAGGTCTGTTCCATGCGCGGAGACCGGCTGCTTGCCATCCTGCTGACGCTCCAGGCCGAAGGAAAGCTGTCGCAGCGGGAGCTTGCCCGAAGGCTGGAGGTGTCCGAAAGAACGATTCAAAGGGATATGGATGCCTTGGGCTCGGCGGGGATTCCAGTCGTATCCGAACGGGGAAGCGCCGGCGGCTGGAGGCTGATGGAGGGGTACCGAACGGATGCCACCGGCATGACCGGAGAGGAATGGAAAGCTCTCCTCCTGTCGGCGGGCAGCCGGGCGGCCCGCGACCTCGGTCTGGCGGATGCGCTCGACTCGGCGCTTCTCAAGCTGCGGGCGGCGGGGATGCCGGGCAAGCCTGCCGTCGCCGCGAGCCTGTCCTCCAAGCTTCATGTCGATGCGGAAGGCTGGCATGAATGCCGGGAGCCGCAGCCGAAGCTCGCCCTCTTGTTCGAAGCCGTCCTGACCGAACAGCGGATCGAAGCTTATTATGAATCGCGGAACGCCCCTCAGGCTGCCTCCCCGCGCTGCCTGATGCCGCTCGGTCTCGTCATGAAGGGGAGCGCCTGGTATTTGGCGGCCAGCGAGGGAGATGCCGTTAAAAGCTTTCGGACGTCCAAGCTGTCGGATATCCGCTTGACGGGAGAGCCCTTTGAGCGTCCTGCCTCATTCAGCCTGGCGGCGTGGTGGCGGACTTCAGTGAGCCGCTTCCTTGAAGGGCTGCCTTCCACTCTTGTTCGATTGAAGGCTTCTCCGGATGCCATCGACAGGCTGCAAAAAATGAGATATACGCGGATTGTAGGCGCTATTCCCCTGAAAGCGAGGCGGCTTCGGCAGAAAGGGAGGAGACGGAAGCAACCCCCGTCGATATATAACTATCAATGTTGTGGTTAATAGGGGGATTTCAAATGGTTGGGAAAACTAGTATAGTCATGTTGACATTTAATCAATTGGAATACACAAAACAATGCATTGAAAGCATTCGTAGCTATACCGAACCAAATACTTATGAATTAATCATTGTGGACAATGGCTCCACGGATGGGAGCAGAGAATGGTTGGCGGAACAGGAAGACATTCGACTGCTGCTCAATGAAGAGAACGTCGGATTCCCTAAAGGCTGCAATCAAGGGATTTCAATGTCTGCAGGGGAGCAGATTCTTCTGCTGAACAACGATGTTGTCGTCACCACGAATTGGCTCTCTAATATGCTGACATGCCTGTACAGCGATAATTCCATTGGTGCTGTCGGCTGTGTGACAAACAACTGCTCCTATTATCAATCCATCCCGGTTGAGTACGAAACGATAGAGCAAATGCAGCTATTCGCTCAGCGTATGAATGTCAGCAATCCGGAGATGTGGGACGAAAGGCTGATGCTGATCGGATATTGCTATCTGTTCAAGAGAGAGATCCTGGATGAAGTCGGATTCCTGGATGAAATCTTTACACCTGGAAATTACGAGGATAATGATTATTCCTACCGAATTCGGCTAGCCGGTTATCGACTTATGCTCTGCAGGGATACTTTTGTTCATCATTATGGAAGTGTATCTTGGAAAGAAAATAGTCCCGCTTATATCGAGCTGATGAATCGAAATCGCAAGGCATTTCAGAAAAAGTGGGGCCATGATGTCGACACCTCCTATGGCATCGATTTTGAGGCCGTTAATGAAATTAGGTTTTCTAAAAAGGAGCGATTGCGTGTCCTTGATATAAATTGCAAAGCCGGGGGAACGCTCCTTCAACTGAAAAACATCTATAAACACGCAGAGTTGCACGGAATCGAAGCGGATCCGTCTGCGGAACAGAATTTGTCCCGATTCGATAGAGTACTTATGGAAGATCCAGTGACAGCCTTGGCACAATACCCGGATGATTATTTCGATGTCGTCATTCTTCACCATGATCTCCATCAGCAGGAAGCACCGGAAGTGCTGAAGCAGGCTTTGCGGGTTTTGAATACAAGCGGACAAATCATCGGCCGATTCGCCAATGCACTTCATTACCAAACTATTCGGGGTTTGCTTGACCCCAATGAAGGGGTCAAAGCCTCTACATTCAAGTTTGCTGAAGCTGTAAAGCTGTTTGAAGAAGCGGGACTGAAGTCGATTCGCTTGAGCAAAATGGCCGTTCCAATCCCATCGAATGATGACCAGTTCATTCAGGTGTTATCTGCTCTAACAGGCAATCATCCTACTGACTTTCAAGTCAGCAGATTTTTGCTTTCTGCCTGGAAAGAAGATTTAAGGCGGATCAGCATCAGACAAATCCTCCAAGGTTCCGAAGACTCCTCCCATTACGCCATGATTGCTGCAGAACACGATCCCGCATCTTTGGTTGAATTCGTGGAAGAAAACAGTGATGAATGCGTAATGGTACTCAATATGATTGGACTATCATTTATCGAAAATGGATATGAGCAGGCTGCTGTCCCTCTTCTCAGCCGTGCCTATGAACTGGATCCGGCCCATCCGACCACACTTAATAATCTGGGGCTTGTATTTTATCTCCTGAACCAGCCTGAGTTGGCTTTGGATTATCTGGAAATGATTCCGGAGCCGAGTGAGAAGATTCAAGGCTGGATTGAAGCCCTTCAAAGTGATTTGGCCACCAGGAACACTTCTATGGGGGACTTTGATAAAGAAAGTGCCGCTGGCATGGAACTCATTCTAGCGGATATCGAAGCGTTGCGATCGGGACGAGTAAGTTTGAATGAATTCATAAAAGCCCTCAAAAGGAATGAATCCGGACAGGATTATTTGAATGCAGCCGTGGTCCAATGTTATGAAGCAAATGACCTGGAACTTACTCTCTCCTTGCTGACTGAAGGAATCAAGCTTTATCCTGGGGACATAAACCTCCTCATGAATAGCTCCCTGGTTTTGGAACAGGTTGGAGAATACGAGGTAGCGCTGTCTTTTCTATCGGATCTTCAGGAAAAAACAGATGAGATCAACGAAACCATTGTACGTTTGGAAAGCCGCATTAACCGGCAGAAGCCTAGCATCCTCTCCCAAGAACAGAATGATGTCCAGTTTACGGGTGAGCGCCTCGTCATCAACAAGGCCGTCAAGGAGCAGTTCAGCGATGTGCTGCAGGAGCATGTAGCGCGTTATGAACTGGCATGCCGTTACGCAGAAGGCAAAGTGGTATTGGATGCGGCGTGCGGGGCAGGGTATGGATCCTTGATGCTTCAGCAAGCGGGAGCTTCGGCGGTGGTCGGGATGGACATATCCGAGGTAAGTGTGCAAAAAGCTGCCCATGACTACGGGAGGGAGAATATCGCCTTCCGAGCAGGGGATGTGAACAATCTGGATGTTGAAGACGAACAGTTTGATGTCGTTGTTTCCTTTGAAACAATTGAGCATATCCGACACGGATCGGTGTGGATCAAGGAGGCGGCACGGGTCTTGAAGGATCAAGGACTGTTCATCGTCTCGACTCCGAACCGATCGGTTACGAACCCGGGCAGCTATTTCGACGAGAAGCCGCTTAATCATTACCATGAGTACGAGTACAGCTCCGGCGAGTTTTTCGGGGAGCTGCTGAAGCAATTCGATCTGGTCGAGCTCTTTGGGCAGACGATTATCCATGATTACGATGGCAACTACTCCAAGGTGATGAGGCAAGCCAGAGAATTGGATCCGAATCGCAAGCCCGTCAGCTATAAGGCATGGCGTCCGGGACAGATCGCATCCTATGGAGAGATCAAGGATGGGCAAGCCATGTACAACATAGCAGTATGCCGAAAAAAATAAAGGCAATTGCTCGGCAATCGGTGAATTTGTAAATATCTTTCCCTGCATTTCAGCAAAGTTCGACAGAATAAAAGCCGATTCGGTAGTATTCGTCCCTGCCGGACGGAAAAGCCTGCTGCAGCCCCCGTGAATCCGCTTCCATCCCATATTGACAACTGTTTTAATCCGGTGCTATAGTCAAAATGTGGGCCATGCATACAAGGCGTCTCACAGCATTTGAAGATGAAGGGAATGTTCTGAATGCAAGGTAAAGTGAAATGGTTCAATGCAGAAAAAGGCTACGGATTCATCGAGACTGAGCAAGGCGGCGACGTATTTGTTCATTTCTCCGCAATCCAATCCGAGGGCTTCAAAACCCTGGAAGAAGGCCAATCCGTCGAGTTCGACATCGTAGAAGGCGCTCGCGGTCCACAAGCTGCCAACGTAGTCAAACTGTAATCATCCGGCCGATCGGCCATGCATAGATGATTGACGAGAATGACAAGTGCCTGTACGGGGCTCTGCAATTGCAGGGCCTCTTTTTTTTGTGCTTTCTTTTTCGGCGATTCATGATTTTTTTTCGTATAAAAGCGGTTAGTAAGACACTATAGCCGAATTCAAAGAGGGAGGGACGAAAGGCTGATGGAGATTTTTTTCATCGGTATTTAATCGCAATAACCATGATTCCTTGAATCAGAATCGCGGAAAAACAATAAAAAATATAGTATTCAGAATATTCACAATTGGTCAATAAGTCTTTTGATTTGAAAGCGCAACCCATGTTATAATGGGACCATGCAAAAGGAGGAGTGCTCAATGAACTACAACATTCGAGGTCAAAACATTCAGGTGACGGACGCCATGCGCGATTACGTCGAGAAGAAGTTGAACCGACTGGAAAAGTATTTTGATGCCCCCCTCAACACAGACTCCAATGTGACGATGGCTGTCCACAAGGGACGCCACGGCGTCGAGGTGACGATTCCGATGACGGGAGTCATTCTCCGGGCCGAAGAGAAAAGCCCCGACATGTACGCCTCGGTGGATACGGTCGTCGACAAGCTGGAGCGCCAGATCCGGAAATACAAAACGAAGGTCAACCGCAAATTCCGGCAGAATGAAAGCATCAAGACGCTGTTCCGCGAGGACGATGTGAGCTCTGTTCAGCTGCATGATCCTGAAGACGACCTTGAAGTTGTACGAATGAAGAAATTCCAACTGAAGCCGATGGATGTGGAGGAAGCCATACTCCAGATGGATATGGTCGGACACAGCTTTTATGTCTTCTCCAACATCGAGACCAAGGAAGTGAACGTGGTCTACCGCCGCAATGACGGCAAGTACGGTCTGATCGAGCAGGGCTGACCCGACAGCTCGAAGCCGGCCGTTGAAGCATCCAATAACGATTCAAACCACGCCCTTTCCTTTGCCGGAGAGGGCTTTCTGCGTCCATTCCAGCCGTTGCCTGGCAACTGTAGGACGGGTAAGCGCGTATATAGGTTGCGGATTATTTTGCGCAGCAACGATGTCAGTTGTTTTAGTACACAAGCTTTTTATCGCTTAATTGAAGAAGAAGCCCTATTACTTATTGGAAATGATTTGCCTCTCATTGCTACAGGGTCGGCTAACTGTTAAAATTAAGGCAAAGTGGGTTTACGAAAGGGGAAAACCATGCTCGGACTGGTGAAGAAGATTTTCGGCGACGCGAATGAGCGGGAAGTAAAACGGCTCTTGCGAACGGTCGAAGCGATAAATGGAATCGAGCCGGAGTTTGCGGCATTGACGGACGAGCAGCTGCGGGCCAAGACTCAGGAATTCCGCGACCGCCTCGAGAACGGCGAGGAGCTCGACGACCTGCTGCCGGAAGCTTACGCGACGGTCCGCGAAGCGGGCAAGCGCGTTCTCGGCATGCGGCATTTCGATGTGCAGCTGATCGGCGGCATGGCGCTGCATGAAGGCAAGATCGCGGAGATGAAAACAGGCGAGGGCAAAACGCTGGTCGGAACATTGCCTGTTTATTTGAACGCCCTTCTCGGCAAAGGCGTGCATGTCGTCACCGTCAATGATTATCTGGCCTCCCGCGACAGCGAGATCATGCGTCCGCTGTACGAGTTTCTCGGCATGACGGTCGGCTGCAACCTGCATTCCCTTTCCCATGAGGAGAAGCAGGAAGCCTATGCCTGCGACATCACATACGGAACGAACAACGAATTCGGCTTCGACTATCT
The DNA here is from genome assembly GCF_000469945.2 of Paenibacillus sp. P22. Classification (NCBI taxonomy): domain Bacteria; kingdom Bacillati; phylum Bacillota; class Bacilli; order Caryophanales; family Paenibacillaceae; genus Paenibacillus; species Paenibacillus sp. P22. The sequence goes on from NZ_CBRA020000033.1 coordinate 47,314, forward strand.
CCGCGACAACATGGTCCTTTATAAAGAACAAATGGTTCAGAAGCCGCTCTACTTCGCCATCATCGACGAAGTGGACTCCATTCTCATCGATGAGGCCCGTACGCCGCTCATCATTTCGGGACAAGCGGCCAAGTCGACGGAGCTGTACCATTCGGCGGACAAGTTCGTCAGCCGCCTGAAGCATGAAGAAGACTACACCGTCGACATCAAGCTGCGTTCCGTCATGCTGACGGAAGCCGGCGTGGAGAAGGCGGAGAAGGCGTTCGGCGTCGAGAACCTGTTCGACCATGCGAACGTTACGCTCAACCATCATATCCAGCAGGCGCTCAAGGCTCATGCGATTATGAAGCGCGACGTAGACTATGTCGTGCAAGAGGAAGAAGTGCTCATCGTCGACGAGTTCACGGGCCGGATCATGTCCGGACGCCGCTACAGCGACGGACTCCACCAGGCCATCGAGGCGAAGGAAAACCTCAAGGTCCAGAACGAGAGCATGACGCTCGCGACGATCACGTTCCAGAACTACTTCCGGATGTACCGCAAGCTGGCCGGCATGACCGGTACGGCCAAGACGGAGGAGGAGGAGTTCAAGAAGATCTACGGCCTCGAGGTGCTGCAGGTACCGACGAACCGTACGATGATCCGTCAAGACAGCCCGGACGTGGTCTACAAGACCGAGATGGGCAAGTTCAAGGCGGTCGTAGAGGAGATCGTGGAGCGGCACGGCAAGAACCAGCCGGTGCTCGTCGGCACGGTATCGATCGAGAACTCCGAGAAGCTGTCGGAAATGCTCAAGAAGCGCGGCATCACGCATAAGGTCCTCAACGCCAAGTACCACGCCGAGGAAGCGGAGATCATCTCCCGCGCCGGACAAGCAGGCTCCGTCACGATCGCGACGAACATGGCCGGCCGCGGCACGGACATCCTGCTCGGCGATACGGTGCATGACATCGGCGGCCTTCATATCATCGGCACGGAGCGCCATGAGAGCCGCCGCATCGACAATCAGCTGCGCGGACGCGCGGGACGTCAAGGCGATCCGGGCTCCTCGAGCTTCTATCTGTCGCTCGAAGACGATCTGATGCGCCGCTTCGGCTCGGAGAATATCATGGGCATGATGGAGCGTCTCGGCTTCGAGGAAGACCAGCCGATCGAAAGCCGCCTCATCACGAAGGCGATCGAATCCGCCCAGAAGCGCGTCGAGGGCAACAACTTCGACACACGCAAAGTCGTCCTGCAGTATGACGACGTCATGAACCAGCAGCGCGAAATCATCTACAAGCAGCGCCGCGAGGTGCTGTTCTCGGACAACATCCGCGATATCGTCATGGATATGGTCAAGCCGGTCATCGACCGCATCGTCGAAGCCCACTGTCCGAAGGAAGAGGTTCCGGAGAACTGGGATCTTCAAGCCATCGTGGATTATGCCGAAGCGACCTTCCTCAACGAGGGAGCCGTCACGAAGGAAGATCTGTGGGGCAAGGAGCCGGAGGAGATTTCCGAATTCCTGTTCGGCAAGCTGACGGCGCTCTACGACGAGCGCGAGGAAGCCATGGGCAGCGAGACGATGCGCGAATTCGAGAAGGTCATCGTGCTGCGCGCCGTGGACAGCAAGTGGATGGATCATATCGACGCCATGGACCAGCTGCGCCAGGGCATCCATCTTCGCGCTTACGGCGGCACGGACCCGCTTCGCGAGTACCAGTTCGAAGGCTTCGAGATGTTCAAGGAAATGATCGACACCATCCAGGAAGAAGTTACGAAATACATCATGAAGGCCCAGGTCGAGCAGAACCTGGAGCGCCAGGAAGTCGTCAAGGGCCAGGTCGTGGAAATGGGCGGCAGCAGCGAAGGCCGCGAGCAGCGTCCGGCCAAGCGCGAGGAGCGCATCGGCCGCAACGATCCTTGCCCATGCGGCAGCGGCAAGAAATACAAGCTCTGCCACGGCAAGTAAGGAACTCCGCAACTGCCCAGGCTCTGCGTGCAGCTGCTCAGGCGCTGCCACGGCAAGCAAGGAACTCCGCAGCTGTTCAGGCTCTGCCTCGGCAAACAGCCGAGTCGGCAGCGCGTCCAGGCTGACTGGAACGCATGATGGCTGTGAACCGCAAGGCAGGATGACTGTGCCTGGCGGGCAGCAGTCCAACAGCATGAGAGGCCGGGAGAGACGCGTCGTACGCGCCCGCTCCCGGCTCCTGTCATGAATAGACGAAAATTTGAGGTGAAGCATTGTCATGATCGACGTAACGGTTAAGCAAGACCTGCGCGAGGCGGCAAAGCGGCTCCAAGCTCTCAGGGGGTCTCTTTGACTTAGATCTCAAACAAGAGATCATAGCCAACTATGAAGAGAAGATGACCGCTCCCGATTTCTGGGACGACAACGAAAAGGCGCAGAAGGTCATCGCCGAAATGAATGCGGTCAAGTCCGTCGTAGAGCTGTACGACAGGCTCGCTTCCCAGCAGGAGGATCTGGAAACGCTGCTGGAGCTGGCCGGCGAGGAAGAGGATGAATCTCTCGATGCCGAGCTGACGGATGGCGTGGCCGACCTGATGGGCAAGATCGCCGACTTCGAGCTGCAGCTGCTGCTCAACCAGCCGTATGACAGGCTCGATGCGATTCTGGAGCTGCATCCGGGGGCCGGCGGCACGGAGTCCCAGGACTGGGGCCAGATGCTGTACCGCATGTACACGCGCTGGGCCGAGAAGCACGGCTACAAGGTGGAGCTGCTGGATTACTTGCCCGGCGACGAAGCCGGCATCAAGAGCGTCACGATTTCCATCAAGGGCCACAATGCGTACGGATACCTGAAGGCGGAGAAAGGCGTGCACCGGCTCGTGCGGATTTCCCCGTTCGACGCATCTGGCCGCCGTCATACCTCCTTCGTCTCCTGCGACGTCATGCCGGAGATCGAGGATGATATCGAGATCGAGATCCGTCCGGAAGACCTCAAGGTCGACACGTACCGCTCCAGCGGCGCCGGCGGCCAGCACGTCAACAAGACGGAATCCGCGATCCGGATCACCCACCTTCCGAGCGGGATCGTCGTGGCTTGCCAGACGCAGCGCTCCCAGATCCAGAACCGCGAGCAGGCGATGAAGATGCTCCGCTCCAAGCTCTACGAGCGCAAGATCGAGGAGCAGCAGAAGCATTTGGCCGAGATTCGCGGGGAGCAGTCGGATATCGCCTGGGGCAGCCAGATCCGCTCTTATGTCTTCCATCCGTACAGCATGGTCAAGGACCATCGCACCTCGGTGGAGACGGGCAACGTCGGCGCCGTCATGGACGGCGATCTCGATGCTTTCATCAACGGCTATTTGCGCCACCAGATCAGGCATCAGCCGGAAGCCTGAGGGCAAGCGAGGCACGGCGCTTCGGCACGCAGCGAATAGAAGCACGGAAGAGTTCCAACACTGGATACAGTGTGGAACTCTTTTTCGCGCGGAATGAAATCATGCTCTGCGTTACCGCGGCAGAGCAGGGGAAATCGGCTTCTGGGAAGCCGGACTCTCCACGCGGCCAGCGGAGTTAGAGAGGGGAAAACTCGTGAGCAACAGGAACGAAGGGTCATCGAGGGAAAAGCAGATAAGCGCGGAACGCGGCAAGAGCCGCAAGACCCGCCGCATGACGAAACCGCTCATCAATCATCCCGTCACAAATACGCTGCTGCTGCTCGCAGGAGCGTTTATCATCGCCATCAGCTTCAACTGCTTCCTGCTCCCCAACGGGGTCGCTTCCGGAGGCGTATCCGGGATATCGGTCATTATCCAGCATTTATACGGCATCACGCCCGCATATACGCAGTGGGCGCTCAATATACCGCTGTTTTTCGCGGGACTGCTGCTGCTGGGCCGCCGCTTCGCCCTGCAGACTTTGTTCGGCTCGGCAATCATGCCTCTATTCGTTCTGCTGACGGCGCACTGGGGCGCTCCGACGAACAATCCGCTGCTGGGATCGATCTATGGAGGAATCGGCGTCGGACTTGGACTCGGACTGGTGTTCAAAGGACGCGGCTCTACGGGCGGCACGGATCTCGCGGCTCAAATCCTGCACCGGTACTCGGGGCTGACGCTCGGCTTGTCCGTCGCTTGCCTGGACGGCCTTGTCATCGCTGCAGCGGGATTGTTCCTCTCGCCGGAGAATGCGCTGTACGCGCTGATCGGCTTGTTCGTGACGACGAAGACGATCGACATCGTGCAGACGGGACTCGCCCTATCCAAGGTCGCGTTCATCATCAGTTCCCGCGCGGAAGAGCTGGCGGACGCCGTGCTGCATGATCTCGACCGCGGGCTGACGCGCCTGGACGCGCATGGTGGCTACACGGGGGATGCGCGCACGGTGCTGATGGTCGTCGTCAGCCAGAACGAGGTTTCCGAGCTGAAGCGGCTCGTGCAGACGGTCGATCCCGAAGCCTTTGTCATCATCAGCCATACGGCGGAGGTGCTGGGACGCGGGTTCAAGCTGGAGTAATCCAGAGCAACCTGGAGCAATCCGGAGTAATCGGGCACAGATTTCGGAATAATCGGGCACAGATAAGGGAAGGAAATCAATATCGAGCACTTTTTCGAGCAGCGGCTGGATCCGACCGGATTCTCCGCCCGCTAGGGAAAGTGTTTTTTTATTTCCCGGATTCCATTAAGGGAACTCGTCGAAATTTCTAAGAAAATGTTAAAAACCTGGTCAACAGATTATTAAGCCTTTCCAGCGATAATGGGTGAAACGACCGCGAGAGTGTCGCTCGGTCAAGTGCCGAGCCAGGGAAAGGGGAAGCAGAATCAAATGAAAGTCGTCGCCTTTGAACGGGATCAAAAGAAGAGCAGCCCAAAGATCGTTCTCCTTCTGCTTCTGGCCGTCGTCGGCCTGGGGGCTTTCCTGCGAATGGACTTCGTGCTGTCGGTCAGCCACAAGGTCAGCCACGACACGGTCAACTATGACATCATGGTCAGGCAGCTGCTGGAAAAGGGAATCTACGCCTACAAGAGCGGGGAGTCCAATGCTCAGGTTACTCCGGGATATCCGCTCTTCATGGCGGCTGTATACAAGGCGGTGGACTACCGCGTTCACGATCCTTATCCGTGGATCCGCTGCATTCAAGCGCTGCTGAGCACGGCGATGCTCGTGCTTATGTACCGGCTCGGCTTGATGCTGGCAGGAAGATGGGCCGGCTTGCTGGCCGCCTTCCTGGGCGCCGTGTACCCCGCCTTCATTTGGACGACGGGAGGCATCCTGACGGAGACGCTGGCCGCTTTTCTGTTGGTGCTTTACGTCTATGTCCAGCTTCTCGCTTACCGGACACAGCGGAAGCTGCCGATGCTGCTGGCCGGGGCTTCGCTTGGACTCGCCGTATTGACTCGGCCGGAGTTTTTGCCGCTGTTCGTCCTTGTCCACCTGCTCTTCCTGCTGTGGAGCCGAAAGTGGAAGCAGACGCTGCTTCAATTCGTCGTCTGCGGTGCCGGGCTGGCGCTCGTGCTTGCTCCATGGGTCGTACGCAATGCTGTCGCGCTGCATGAGCTCGTTGTCGCCTCCACCCAGGTAAATCCGTTCGCGGCCGGAACCTATCCGGACAAGAACTACGAGGACGGACTCGTGGACAGGCATGGCAAAACGCAGATGGAGGTAGCAAAGGAACGGCTTCGCATCGGATTCACGGAGCATGCATGGACCTATGTGAAGTGGTATACCGTCGGCAAGCTCAAGTACACCTACGGCCGGATGTTCTATGGAAGCGGACATACTCCGTTGTACCCCGTCATGCCGGCTGCGATGCGGTATGTCTATCATCTGGCGATCCTCTGGGCCGGGGTGCTGGCCGGCGCCGCGATGGTGATCGGCCGCAGCTGGAGGCATCCCGCGGCGCTGCCTGCCCTCCTGCTCGCCGCGATGTCGGCGCTCCGGCTGCTGTTTGTCCCGGAGTACCGGTACAACTTTACGGCGATGCCGTTTTTTATCGTGTTCGACAGCGCAGCGGCTGTCATGGCCGTCCAAGCCCTGCGCCGCTGGCAGGACAATCGGATGAACAAGCCGCATGGCAAAGGAGGGATTGACGATGGAAAGACGGCAGGCGCATGAGTCCAAAAAGAAAGCGGACGTGCTGGTCATCGTCCCGGCCTACAACGAGGCTGCCGGGATCAGGGGCACGATCGAGTCCATCCGGCGGCTGGCCCCTTATGCCGACATCGTCGTCGTCAACGACGGCTCCGCGGACGACACCGGCTGCCAAGCCGAGATGGAGGGCGTGCCGGTGCTGAATCTCGGCTGCAACCTCGGCATCGGCGGGGCGGTGCAGTCGGGATACCGTTACGCGGAGGAGAACGGTTATGCCTATGCGGCGCAAATCGACGGCGATGGCCAGCACAACCCCGCCGACCTGGCCGCTCTGCTGCAAGCGATGAAGGAGCGGGGAGCCGATATGGTCGTCGGTTCCCGTTTCATCGAGAGAAGAGGCTTCCAATCCACCTTCGCCCGCAAGCTCGGCATCACCCTGCTTGCCCGCCTGGCATCGGCTCTGACGGGACAGCGAATCACCGATCCGACCTCGGGGTACCGTCTTTGCGGGCGCAGAGCCATTGCTTTATTCGCCCGGGAATATCCGGTGGACTACCCGGAGGTGGAGGCTCTTGTGCTTCTGGACAATCACCGCGGCTCCTTCATCGAGGTGCCGGTCGTCATGTCGGAGCGTCAGGGAGGCGTCTCCAGCATATCGGCGATGAAGTCGGCCTATTACATGGCCAAGGTCATCCTGGCCGTGCTCATGACCAAGACGAAAAAGAAGCGCGACTGGAGCATCGGATATGGGAACTGAATTTTATTGGATCAGCTTTGCAGTCAGTCTAGGCTTTGTATGCACCATCCTGCTGCTCATCCGCAGGCGCAAGCTGCGGGAGCAGTATGCCATGCTGTGGCTGCTGCTGGGGACGGGGATGACGGCGCTCTCCCTGTTTCCCGGACTGCTCGACGGCCTCGCGGAACGGATTCATGTCGTGTACGCTCCTTCCTTGCTGTACTTCATCGGACTCATGGGGGTTCTGTTCCTGCTTCTGCATATGACGATGGCCCTCTCAGCCCTGACCCAGAAAACGATCACCTTGACCCAATCGGCCGCGCTCCGGCAGGAGCAGGTCAGGCGGCTGGAGCGGCGGGTGGAGGAGCTGGAAGGGGCTATGCAGCATCCTTCACAAAAGGAGATGACGTGATGGCCTACCTGCTGCTTCTCTTCAACATCCTGTGTCTGGTTGCGGGACAGACGATCTGGAAGCTCGGACTGGATCGGGCCGGAGGGCTGGGAACGGGCAATCTCCTTCAGGTTCTGTTGTCTCCGCTTATCCTCGCGGGCATCGCCCTCTACGGCATCGCCACGGTTCTGTGGCTGGCCGTGCTGTCGAGGCTTCCCCTCAGCGCAGCTTATCCGCTGCAAAGTCTGGCCTATGTGCTCGGCCTCCTGCTGGCATGGCGGCTGTTCGGGGAGGCCGTTCCGCCGAACAGATGGATCGGATGCGGCATTATCGTGGCCGGCGTCCTGGTGATCGGCGTCAAGTAAACCAAAGGAGTTGTGGATTTGAAAGGGAAAATGATGTTCTTGGCCTTTGCGCTGGCCGCGTCCGTACCGGTTCCGGCCGAGACGCCTGCGGCATCCGCAGCATATGCAGCAGCATCAGGAGCTGCGTCCGAGCTCGGCTTAACGGCCGACGGATCGAGGACGTCGGAGGCAGCGCCGCCGACCGCTCCTTCAAGCGAAGGAGCGGCGGCAAGCGCGGCGCCGGATCCGGCCGCTGCCGCCGAGTTATCGCCGGGAGCGGCATTGCCGAGCCCATCCTCGGATGCTTCCCCGCCAAGCGAGTCTCCAACGAGCAACGCCTCGTCGAGCAACGCCTCGCCAAGCATGCCCGTCCCGCCGTCCGGCGATCTGCTGCTGTACATGAACAGCGCCCGCATGGAGCAGGGAAGCAAGGCCTACACGGCATCCAGGCCGCTCGCCGTCAAAGCCGGAGTCTCCTATGGAAGCCTGCGCTCGCTGGCGGAACGTCTCGGCTTCAGCGTCGCGTACGTCCCCGCCAAGAAGGAGACCGTCGTCCGCAAGGCGGGGCTGGAGGCCCGTTTCACGAACAAGAGCAAGTATTATACGGCCAACGGCATCCGGACGCTGATGAAAGGGGCGGCCTATACGGACAAAGGCGTCTTCATGGTGCCGCTCACCTCGATTACGGCCGCGCTGCAAATTCCTTACACAATCGATCAGCGCTCGCATACGATCACACTCAAGCAGGCTGCCGAACCGGCGGCATCGTTTACCGTTCAAGCTGGCGACATTATCGCCGGCGAAACCCGGGTTCAATACAAGGCGCGAGCCTCTTCCCCGTCCAATCTCCAGATCGTGCAGGAAAAATGGGAAGGACGCCAGGAGGTGTTCGCAGAGCCGGGCATTTATCCCGTCACCTATCAGGTTCAGGATGCCGCGGGGAGATGGAGCAAGCCCTATACCCTTTCCATAACCGTAACAAGCCCCAACATTCCTCCTGTGGCGATGTTCAGCACCGACAAGAAGGAGTACCGCATGGGAGAGCCGGTCGTCATTGCCGACGAAAGCACCGATGAAGAAAATGCCATCACGGACCGCCAGTGGACGGGGAAGCAGGCGGCTTACTTCCGGCCCGGCCCAGTGACAGTGTCGCTGACGGTGACCGACAAGCATGGAGCTGCCGCCGCATTTTCGCAGGAAATCCTGATTACGGACGAAACGCTGTATGCCGAGGATGAGTTCAACCGCTTGTTCACGCCCGTCGGCTCCAATTTTCCCATCGACGGAACGTCCGTGAAGAACATGGAGCTGCTGCCTTTTACATACGATACCGAGCCCTATACGCTCTTCCGCTCTACCGGTCCGGAATCCATCCGGGAGGAAGGGGTACTGTACCAGGACGTCATCGACGGCCCCGCAAGGATTCTGCTTCACCACAAAAACACAATGGGACCCAAGCTGAAAATCTACATGCTCGCAAGCAATCCGAACCCTCGGCCGGCAACGCTCTTCATCGAAAGCTCCGGAATGGCAGGTCCGACTCCTTACGGCGAAATAGCGGGCCAGATGTCGCTGCAGCGCTACTTCGCTTCGATCGCATCCGGCTCTGCCGCGCGGGAGCTGGTGCTGGCTCCGGGCGAAACGCGCCTCCTGTTCCAGGAGATAGGCCAGAACGCCCTCAGCCAGGGCGATATCGTCACGTTCCAGGGAGAAGTGGCCAGCGACAGCGCCGTCAAGTACACCTCTCTGGTCGTCAAAGCGGATCGGGATCCTCTGACCGCTCTACCCAGCCTGCCGTTTCTGGATCCGAACCAGTCGATCGTCAGAGGGACCTTTGCAGATTCCACCCGGATATTCGATTATGCGCCTGTCGTGGGGACGACCCCTGCCAGGATCTATCTGACCGACAATAATGCCGATCCCTTCCAGACCGGCTATGACGGCATCAAAGGGACGCCGGCGACGAACTCCGGCAATTACGGAGTGCTGTACAAGATCGTTCTGGAGCGCGTGGCTCCCCATACGCTGCTGACCTTCAATCCGCGCGGAGGCCTGTTCCGCGGCTCGGCGCTGGTCAACGGCTCGGTCGTCACGTTCTCCCATCTGGGAGCGGCCTCTGCAACCGATCAGAACAGCGTTCTCTACCGGACGGGAGCAGGCGAGGAATCCGTAGAGATCCGGATCTCTCCAGCCGCCGGAAGCAATCTTCCGTTCTGCCTGCTGCTGTCGCCGCTGCCGTCCGTAAGGAGCTGAACCTTCAAGCCGAGAAGACGCGGAATCTATCCGCGTCTTTTTCTGCTCTCTTGAAGGAAGGCGGAAGCCGGTTCTAGAAGGAAAGGAGTGTCATATTTCCGGTTGTATTATTATTAATATAAACGTATAATGATTCAGGTATAAGAGGCCTGCGGCGGCCTCTCTCAGGAATCAGGGCGAGGAAGGGAAGTGCTGGATGATGGGGACAAAAACAAGAGCTGCCATTGTAGGCTCAACCGGCTACGGAGGCGTTGAGCTGATCCGGCTGCTTCAGGCGCATCCGTATGCGGAGGTCAGTTCGGTCATTTCCTCTTCCAGCGCCGGAACGCCGATTGCGGACGGGTACCCGCATCTGTCGGATATTTTCCCGGGGGTTCTGGATGGCGTAGACCCCAAAGAGATCAAGAGCAAGGCGGATGTCGTCTTCCTGGCCGCTCCGGCCGGAGTGGCGAGCCGGATGGCGCCCCAGCTGCTGGAGGAAGGACTGAAGGTCATCGACCTGTCGGGCGACTTCCGCCTGCCTCAGCCGGATGTATATGAGCATTGGTACGGCAAGCCGGCCGCCGATCCGGCCTACCTGGAGAAGGCGGTATTCGGCCTCTCGGAGATTTACGGAGAGCAGGTTCGCGGGGCGGAGCTGCTTTCCAATCCGGGCTGCTATCCGACGGCGACGCTGCTGGGCGCGGTGCCGGCCATCAAGGCGGGCTGGATCGATCCGTCCACGCTGATCGTCGACGCCAAGAGCGGCGTATCCGGCGCGGGCAGGGGGGCGAGCCTCGGCACCCATTATTCGGAGCTGAACGAGAACTTCAAGGCCTACAAGGTCAACAAGCATCAGCATATCCCGGAGATCGAGCGCGTCCTGTCCGATGCGGCAGGCAGGGATATCGTCGCCACCTTCACGACCCATCTCGTTCCGATGACGCGGGGCATCATGGCGACGATGTACGCTTCGCTGGCGGAAGATCGGACCGAGCAGGAATTCATCGAGCTGTATCGGCAGTTCTATGAGGGCCGCCCGTTCGTGCGCATTCGGCCGGAAGGCGTCTTGCCGGCGACGAAGGAAGTCTCCGGCTCGAACTACTGCGACATCGGCTTTGCCGTTGACCGTCGCACAGGACGTGTGACGATCGTGTCGGTCATCGACAATCTCGTCAAAGGCGCAGCCGGCCAAGCGATCCAGAACCTCAACCTGATGATGGGCTGGGAAGAGAATGCCGGCCTGCAGTTCATCCCGATGTATCCTTAATTCCCTGGCGGAACCCCACTAGAAGGAGATGCGATTTACGCGATGACACAAGAGACAGCAGGCAAGCCGTTCACGATCGTCCAGGACGGCTCCGTTACGACACCGGCAGGCTTTCGGGCGGGCGGGCTTCACTGCGGACTGAAAAAGACGAGCCGCAACGATCTGGGAGCCATCGTATGCGAGGTTCCTGCGGCGGCTGCGGCGGTGTATACGACCAACAAGGTGCAGGCGGCCCCGATCAAGGTGACCCGGGAAAGCCTGGCGGCGGGAGGAAGGCTGCGCGCGCTGCTCGTGAACAGCGGCAACGCCAATGCCTGCACGGGCAAGCAGGGCGAGGCCGACGCGTACGAGATGCGCTCCGCCTTCGCGGCAGCGGCCGGGATTCCGGCCGAGCAGATCGCGGTAGCCTCTACCGGCGTCATCGGCGAGCTGCTCAAGATGGACCGCGTGCGCGAAGGCATCGGCCGCCTGCCGCAGCAGCTGGCGGGCGACGATCGGAGCGCGAATGAGTTCTGCCAGGCGATCCTCACGACCGATCTTGTGAAAAAATCGATCTGCGTCGCCGTCGAAGCGGGCGGAAGGACGATTCATGTGGCAGGCGCCGCCAAAGGCTCCGGCATGATCCATCCCAACATGGCCACGATGCTCGGCTTCGTCACGACGGACGCCAATATCGGCAGCGAGGCGCTCCAAAGCCTGTTGAGCTCCGCTACGGACCGCACCTTCAACATGATTACGGTGGACGGGGACACGAGCACCAACGACATGCTGGTCGCGATGGCGAGCGGGCTTGCCGGCGGCGAGGAGCTGACGCCGCTGCATCCGGATTGGAACTCGTTCAGCGATGCGCTGCGATATGTATGCGAGGTGCTGGCCAAGGCGATCGCCCGCGACGGCGAAGGCGCCACCAAGCTCGTCGAGGTCCGCGTCAGCGGAGCGCAGAGCGACCGGTCGGCGGCTGCCATCGCGAAGACGATCGTCGGCTCTTCGCTCGTAAAGTCGGCCGTCTTCGGCGCCGACGCCAACTGGGGCCGCATCATCGCGGCCGCAGGCCGGGCCGGCGAGCCGCTCGATCCGGACAGCGTCGATATTTCGCTCGGACCGATATTGACGCTCAAGGAATCCCGGCCGGTCGCCTTCGATGAAGAAGCGGCGCTGGAATACCTGAAGGGCGACACGGTGGAAATCATCGTCGATCTCCATATCGGCGGCGGCGCTGCCGTAGCCTGGGGCTGCGACCTGACCTATGACTACGTAAGGATCAATGCGGCTTACCGCACTTAACAGCAGAAACCGTCAACAGGCGAAAATATAAGCGGCATGAAGCTTCAACCGGCTTGAGCATAAGCGGCATGAAGCGGATGAAGGAGCATGAGGCAGATGGAAAAGCGGTTTGTGATGAAATGCGGGGGAAGCACGCTTGCGGCTCTTCCTGCCGCGTTCTTCGAAGATCTCCGGCGCTGCAGGAGCAGGGCGTGAAGCCGGTCATCGTGCATGGCGGCGGCCCCGCCATCTCCGGGACGCTGGAGAAGCTCGGCATCGAGACCGAGTTCGTCGACGGGCTCAGGCGGACGACGGAGGAAGTGCTCGACGTCGTCGAGATGGTGCTCTCGGGAACGATCAACAAGGAGATCGTCAGGCGCATCCAAGGCGCGGGAGCGCGGGCGCTCGGGCTCTCCGGCGTCGACGGCATGCTCATCCAGGCCAGGCCTGTCGGCAATGCCGGCAAGGTCGGCCATGTCGGCGAGGTGACGGACGTCAACGCGGAAATCATTGAAGGCGTGATGGGAATGGGCTATATTCCGGTCATCGCGCCGGTCGGCATCGATGCGGCCGGACAGCGCTACAACATCAATGCCGATACGGCGGCAGGAGCCGTCGCTTCCCATCTGGGCGTGGAACGGATGATCGTTGTGACCGACGTGCCGGGCATCATGCGCACCGTGGACGGAGCCAAGACGGTCCTGCCTCGCGTGAGCGCGGCGGAGATCGAGGAGATGATCGCCACCGGCGAAATCTACGGCGGCATGATTCCGAAGGTTCGGGCGGCTCTCGCCTGCCTGCACGGCAATGTCCGCGAGGTCGCCATTGTCAGCGGCACCGAGCCGGACATTCTCAGCCGGGCCGTCCTGGAGGGCGGCGTCGGCACGGTGATTGCAGGCTGAAGCAGGGATCAGGGATCAAGGACCAGGGAGCAGACTGCGAAAACGGAGGGCTCTTCCGATCGCTGTTGAAGACGGGAGCAGACTCCGAAAACGGAGGGCTCTTCCGATCGCTGTTGAAGCCCGGATTCCTTGAACTTACCCCATGAATGGGGGAATCCGGTCTTCAAATGCGAACGCTCCGCTTCTACAGAGCCCCTCCGTCTTTCTTCGTCCTCCTGATGGAGGAAGTTCTGCCTCCTGAAGGCAGGCTCCTCCTCCCTTCAGCAGAGAGGAATTCCGCTTTGCGTAGCATGCCTGGAGCGGCAGCATAAGGCTGATCCGGAGCAATGCATCCGGGGCGGCCCTGGGGTTGAAGCCCGGAGCGGAGCATCCGGGGCGGCCCTTGGGGTTGAAGCCCGGAGCGAAGCATCCGGGAGGGCACCTTGGGGTGGAGCCCGGAGCAAAGCATCCGGGAGGGCACCTTGGGGTGGAGCCCGGAGCGGAGCATCCGGGGTGGCCCTTGGAGTTGAAGCCCGGAGCGGAGCATCCGGGGCGGCCCTGGGGGTAAAGCCCGGAGTGGAGCATCCGGAAGGGCACTTTGGTTGAAGCCCGGAGCGGAGCATCCGGGATGGCCCTTGGGGTTGAAGCCCGGAGCGGAGCACCCGGAGTGGCCCTTGGGGTTGAATCCCAGAGCGGAGCGGCCGGAATGGCCCTGGAGAAATGACAATGGTCGCCTTTGCCGCCGGATTTCAACCATTGAATCCATTTATTCAGGAAATCTGGCGGCAACAGCGATCGGAAGGGCCATCCGGCGGCGAAGCGATTTTAGGATTCAACGTAAGAGCCATCTGGCGGCGAAGCGATTCTAGGATTCAACGTACTAAGAGCCATCCGGCACTGAAGCGATTCTAGGATTCAACGCACCAAGAGCCGTCCGGCGGCGAAGCGATTTTAGGATTCAACGTACTAAGAGCCATCCGGCACCGAAGCGATTCTAGGATTCAACGCACCAAGAGCCGTCCGGCGGCGGAGCGACTCCAGGATTCAACGCACCAACAGCCATCCGGCTGCGAGTCCATATAACGATAGGGAGAGGTGGATCTGCAATGAGCAACAGCGCACTGTTTCCAACCTACGCAAGATATCCGATCGCGCTCGTCAAAGGCGAGGGAAGCTGGCTATGGGACGATACCGGCAAGAAATATCTCGATTTCATGAGCGGCCTCGCCGTCACGAACCTCGGCCACGCGCCGAAAGTGATCAAGGACGCGCTCGTGAAGCAGCTCGATGAAGTCTGGCATGTGTCGAATCTGTTCCATATTCCGGGGCAGGAAGCGGCAGCGGAGCTGCTCGTGCAGCATACATGCGCGGATGCGGTCTTCTTCTGCAACTCCGGAGCGGAGGCGAACGAAGGCGCGATCAAGCTGGCCCGCCGGTACTTCCAGAAGATCAAGGGAGAGCACCGGTACGAGATCATCACCTTCTCCCAGTCCTTCCATGGACGGACGCTCGCAACGCTGACCGCAACGGGCCAGGACAAGGTCAAGGAGGGCTATCTGCCGCTGCCGGAAGGCTTCGTCACCGTGCCGATGGACGATCTCGACGCGCTCAAGGCTGCCGTGAGCGAGCGGACCGCCGCGATCATGCTTGAGCTTGTCCAGGCCGAGGGCGGCGTCCTGCCTGTCCGGGCGGAGTTCCTGCACGACATCGTCAAGCTGTGCAAGGATAACGGCATTCTGCTGATTGTCGACGAGGTGCAGACCGGCATGGGACGCACGGGCAAGCTGTTCGCCCATGAGCATTACGGCGTGCAGCCGGATATTTTCACCTCGGCAAAAGGGCTCGGAAGCGGCTTTCCGGTAGGCGCCGTCCTGGCGAAGGAATTCCTCCGCGAAGCGTTCACACCGGGCTCCCACGCGACGACCTTCGGGGGAACGCCGATCGCTTCCGCCGTCGTCAAGGCGACGGTCGAGGAAATCGCCGGCAACCGGGTGTATGACCGCGCGGCAGGCGCGGCCAGCTACCTGACCGGCCAGCTGCGCGAGAAGCTCGCCGGCAATCCTTGGGTGACGCAGATCCGCGGGCTCGGCCTGCTGATCGGCATCGAATGCGCAGGTCCGGTCGCCGACGTGATCGCGACGATCCACGAGCGCGGACTGCTGGTCGTGCCCGCCGGCCCGACCGTCATCCGCCTGCTGCCGAATCTGCTCGTCTCCAATGACGAGATCGATCAGGCTGTCGGCATCATCGCCGCCGTCCTCAAGGAGAAGACGGTCACGGCATCCCAGAACTAAACATCCCAAACCTAATTGGGGTGTAGGTTCCCGATCTCCACGAATCCAAGCGCCGCCGGACGACCGGCGGCGAGCATAGAAAGAGCAGGTGTTCCATTAATGCAGCAACCTCTTATTTTGGCCGGAGCCCGCAGCGAGGAGCTGGCGGCAGGCCTCAAAGGGCGCGATTTCCTCGCGCTGGCGGACTACACGCCGGAGGAGCTCCGCTACCTCATCGAGCTGGCGATCGAGCTGAAGCGTGTCCAGAAATCCGGAGAGGCCTATCACCCGCTCAAGGGCAAAACCCTCGGCATGATTTTTGAAAAGGCGTCCACCCGGACGCGGGTCAGCTTTGAAGTCGGCATGTACCAGCTCGGCGGACAGGCGCTGTTCCTCAGCGGCAACGATCTGCAGATCGGACGCGGCGAGCCGATCTCGGACACGGCGCAGGTGCTGTCCCGTTATCTGGACGGCATCATGATCCGCACATTCGCCCACCGCACCGTCATTGAGCTGGCGCGCGCTTCCACCGTCCCGGTCATCAACGGCCTGACGGATTCCGAGCACCCTTGCCAGGTCATGGCCGATTACCAGACCGTCCTCGAGCACAAAGGCAAGCTGGAAGGGCTCAAGGTGGCCTATATCGGCGACGGCAACAATATGGCGCATTCGCTGCTCATGGGCGCAGCCAAGCTCGGCCTGCACATGAGCGTGGCGACTCCGGAAGGATACGAGCCGGATGCCGCTATCGTGAAGCAGACGCAAGCCGTCGCTTCCGGCACCGGGTCTGTGATCCACGTCTGCCGCGATCCGCGCGAAGCGATCGAGGGAGCGGACATCGTCTACACCGACGTGTGGGCGAGCATGGGTCAGGAGGCCGAGCAGGCGGAGCGCGAGCGGGCATTTGCCGGTTATCAGGTCAACGAGGACCTGACGAAGCATGCCAAGGCCGATTACCTGTTCATGCACTGCCTGCCCGCTCACCGCGGCGAGGAAGTGAGCGAGGGCGTCATCGACGGCAAACACTCCATCGTATTCGACGAGGCGGAGAACCGCCTGCACGCGCAGAAAGCGATTATGGCCGCTCTCATGTAGAGGCGGCTCCGACGAAATCGAACGATCGGGGCCTGCCCGAGGGCAAGGGGCTACCGGACGGGACAAGGAAAGGAAGATAAAAGCGATATGGCAAAGGAAAAGATCGTGCTCGCCTATTCAGGCGGCCTGGATACATCCGTCATCCTGAAGTGGCTCAAGGAAACGTATGACGCGGAAATCATCGCCTTTACGGCCGACATCGGCCAGAAGGAAGAACTCGACGGACTGGAGGAAAAGGCTCTGGCGACGGGAGCTTCCAAGGTCTATATCGACGACCTGCAGGACGAGTTCGCCAAGGACTTCATCTATCCGATGTTCCAGTCCGGAGCTCTCTACGAGGGGCAGTACCTGCTCGGAACGTCCATCGCGCGGCCGCTGATCGCCAAGCGAATGGTCGACATCGCCCGCGCCGAAGGTGCGACCGCGATCGCCCACGGCGCAACGGGAAAAGGCAATGACCAGGTGCGCTTCGAGCTGACGGCCGCCGCGCTGGCGCCGGACATCAAGGTCATCGCGCCTTGGCGCAGCGAGGAATTCCGGGCGCAGTTCCCGGGACGCGCCGAGATGATCGCTTACGCCGAGAAGCATGGCATTCCGGTTCAGGCATCAGCCGCGAAGCCTTATTCCATGGACCGCAATCTGCTGCATATCAGCTTCGAGAGCGGCATGCTGGAGGATCCTTGGTTCGATCCGAGCTCGGAGGAGAACGAGGGCATGTACGTGCTCAGCGTGTCTCCGGAGCGCGCGCCGGACAAGGCCGAATACGTGGAGCTGACGTTCGACCAGGGCAATTGCACCGCAATCAACGGCGAAGAGCTGAGCCCGCTGCAGGTGATGGACAAGCTCAACGAGCTGGGCGGCAAGCACGGCATCGGCCGTGTCGACATGGTCGAGAACCGGTTCGTCGGCATGAAGAGCCGCGGCGTATACGAGACTCCGGGAGGCACGATCCTGTTCAGCGCCCACCGCAAAATGGAGTCGCTGACGATGGACCGCGATGTCATGCATCTGCGCGACTCGCTTATCGCCAAGTACGCGACGCTCGTCTACAACGGCTTCTGGTTCGCGCCGGAGCGGCTTGCGCTGCAGGCGCTCGTCAAGGAAAGCCAGAAGAACGTCAGCGGAACCGTCCGCCTCAAGCTGTACAAAGGCAATGTCATCGGCGCCGGCGTCAAAAGCCCGGTCAGCCTGTACAACCCGGATATCGCCACGATGGAGGCCGATCCGTCGCAGGCTTACGACCAAGGCGACGCGACAGGCTTCATCCGCCTGAATGCGCTGCGTCTGAAGGTATCCTCCGGCGTGGAGCAGAGCCGCCAGGGCTGATCCGGCATTGCGGATCCGGTTCGGACAGACGGGGCCGCAAGCGATTTGCCGAACTGAAGGCGGATTGCCGAACTGAAGGCGGTTTGATGAATCAAAAGTCTGATCGCAGCCGATCAAGGTGCCTGAGCCTTTGCGAGGCGGGCGATGAATCCAAAAAAAGCATAAGGGCTTGCTGCGCCGGTCCGGCGCGCAAGCCCGTTGTCATATCCGAAGGGGGAGCAGGGCGATGAGCAAACTGTGGGGCGGAAGGTTTACGAAGCAGACCGACCAGCTGGTCGAGGAATACACGGCGTCGATTACGTTCGACAAGGAATTGGCGGAGGAGGACGTGCGCGGCAGCCTGGCGCATGTGTCGATGCTCGGGAAGCAGGGCATCCTGCCTTCCGGGGACGTCGAGACGATCAAGGGCGGGCTGAGCCGCGTGCTGGAGCGCATCCGCAAGGGCGAGCTGGAGTACAGCGTCTCCGACGAAGATATCCATATGAACATTGAAAAAGCGCTGATCGAGGATATCGGCCCCGTCGGGGGCAAGCTGCATACCGGCCGCAGCCGCAACGACCAGGTGGCGACGGACATGCATCTGTACCTGCGCCGGCGCGTCGTCGAGTTCGTCGGCCTGCTGCGCAGCCTGCAGGAAGCGCTTATCGGCCAGGCCAAGGAGAACCTGGACACGATCGTGCCCGGCTACACGCATCTGCAGCGCGCCCAGCCGATTCTGTTCGCCCACCATCTCATGGCCTACGTCAGCATGTTCGGGCGCGACGCCGAGCGGCTGCAGGACAGCTACAAGCGCATCGACACGCTGCCGCTCGGAGCCGGCGCGCTGGCGGGAACGACGTTCCCGATCGACCGCCATTACGTCGCGGAGCAGCTCGGCTTCGGCCGCGTATACGAGAACAGCCTGGACGCGGTCAGCGACCGCGATTTCATCCTGGAGTTCCTCTCCCATGCCTCCATGATCATGATGCATCTGTCCCGCCTGTCGGAGGAGCTGATCCTCTGGTCGAGCACGGAGTTCCGGTTCGTGGAGCTGGACGATGCCTTCTGCACGGGCAGCAGCATCATGCCGCAGAAGAAAAATCCGGACGTGCCGGAGCTTGTGCGGGGCAAGACGGGCCGCGTGTACGGCAACCTTACGGGCCTTCTGACGGTGCTGAAGTCGCTGCCGCTCGCCTACAACAAGGATATGCAGGAGGACAAGGAAGGCATGTTCGACACCGTCAAGACGCTCTCCGGCGCGCTGCGCCTGTTCGCTCCGATGATCGCGACGATGAAGGTGAACGGCGGGCAGATGCGCGAGGCCGTCAACAAGGACTTCTCCAACGCGACCGATATCGCCGATTTCCTTGTCGGCAAAGGACTGCCTTTCCGCCAAGCGCATGAGGTGATCGGCAAGACGGTGCTGTACTGCATCGAGAACGGCAAATTCCTGCTGGACCTTACGCTGGATGAATTCAAGGGGTTCTCGGAGCTGTTCGACGAGCGCATCTACGAGGTGCTGCAGCCGGAGACGGTCGTCAATGCGCGCAACGTCTACGGCGGCACGGCCCGTCCGCAGGTCGAAGCCGCCATCGGGCGTGCGGAAGCCGCGCTCGCGGAGACGGCAGGCTGGGTAGAGGCGTATTCCGCCAAGCAGAACTAGCAGGCAGCATGCCTGCGCGGCTCCGCAAGCGATGCCTTGCGATTGAGCGAAAGGAAGAGGGCTCTGTCCGCCATGCGCGGACGGGGCTTTTTGCCGCTTCAGGACAAACCATCGTCCGGGCTAGGGGTAGAGAAGAGAGCGCACGGCAGGCTCGGCGGAGGACAGGGAGAAAGCAAGGATAGGAAAGGGCGGGGATAGAGAGGACTATAGATGGAGGTATATGGGGGGAAATAGAGGAGGAAAGAGGGGGTCGGCAAGGGAAGGATCGGATAGAGAGGATAGAAAAGGAGAGGGGAAGAGTTCCGGTGCAGCGGCAGGGTGGATTTTGGGGATTGAATTCTTTATCATCTATACCAAAGGCAGGCTTTGTCCGTACCGTACTCACGCCCGTTCGAGAAAGAGGTGACGTTCATGCAGCTGCTGGCCATATTTTCGATGCTCATCGACCATATCGGTATCATTTTTTTTCCCGACTCCACAGCCTGGCGCATCGTCGGGCGGATCGCATTTCCCATTTACGCCTATGGAATCGCCGTCGGCTGCCTGATGACCCGCTCCCGAAAACGGTACATCGGCAGGCTCGCGCTGCTCGCGGCCATCGCGCAGGTTCCTTACATGCTTGCGTTCGGTACGAACCATTACAACGTCATCTTTACTCTGCTCGCCGCGGCGCTTGTCATCTTCGCTCTCGACGGCCTGCTTGAGTGGAGCGCACGCCCTGACAGCCATTCCGACGCCGAACGCAGCGGCTCAAGCAAAGGCCGGCGCATTGCCGGGGGGACTGCCGCGGCCTTGCTGGTGGCAGCGGCCTGCATCCTCATGCAGGAGCTTCCTTTCGACTACAATGCCTACGGCTTGCTGCTGATCCTGATCTTCCGGTATGCAGGCCGGAAGAGGATGGTGATGCTCCATCTGCTGTTGAACGCAGCGATCATCGCCGCATACGGATCATCGTGGGCGCTTCAGCTGTTCAGCATCGCCCCGACGCTGCTGCTCGCCTATGGAGAAGATCTGCGGAATGGGCTCGACAAGCTGAAAGTTCCGCGCTGGCTGTGGAGATCGTTCTATCCCGCCCATCTGGCCGCTCTGGCGGTATTGGACTTCATGCTTCGCGGCTGAGCTTTCGAGCGCCTAAAGGGCATCCGGGCGCCAAAGGGCTCTGGAGCACTAAAAAGCTCCGGAGCAAAGCGAAGTGAAGCAGGTTCGACCACGAATCCGTTGAGCGCTCTTTTTTCACGGAAAATGGGGGGCTTTGAATTCTGCGGCTGGATGCGGCCGGTATGGTTCAAGCAAAAAAGAGCGCCTGGCGTCGACGGACGCAGGTGCTCTTTTTGTTGGGGATCAGGCATACTCCGTTTTCCGTCCTTGCCGCAGGACAATTGCATCCCTATTGATGCGGGCTCGCTCCTGCTCCCTTGCATTAGGCGCTGAGCGTATTCAGCAAGCCGGTCAGCTCTTCGGCCGGAATCGGCTGGCTGAAAAAATACCCTTGGGCTTCATGGCATTGGCGCTGCAGCAAATACTGCAGCTGCTCGTCGGTCTCCACGCCTTCGGCGATGACCTTGAGCCCGAGGTTGTGGGCCATATTGATGATCGTATGGACGAGCGCTTCGTCCTTGGCATCCTGGAGGAGGTTGCGCGTGAAGGAGCGATCGATCTTGAGGCTGTCGATCGGGAACAGCTTCAGGTAGCTCAGCGAGGAATAGCCGGTGCCGAAGTCGTCGATCGACAGGCAGATGCCCATCGCCTTGAGCCTATGCATGATGGAGATCGCTTTCTGCGAGTTCTGGACGATGCTTTCGGTCAGCTCGAGCTCAAGGTATTGCGGATCCAGGCCGGTCGCCTCCAGCGTCGAGCTGACCATTTCGGCAAAGTCGTTCTGCTGGAATTGGCGGGAGGAGATGTTGACGGCGATCCGAATCGGCTCGTAGCCCTCGTCCTGCCAGGCTTTGTTCTGGCGGCACGATTCCTGCAGCACCCATTCCCCAATGGGGATGATGAGGCCTGTTTCCTCGGCCAGCGGAATGAAGTCGGCCGGCGAAATAAGGCCCCACTGCGGATGCTGCCAGCGGACGAGCGCCTCGAGACCGACGATCATGCCGGACATGATGTCGACCTGAGGCTGATAGTGGACCTTGAACTCGCCTCTCTGGAGACCTTTGCGC
>NZ_CBRA020000034.1:0-11615 GCF_000469945.2 Paenibacillus sp. P22
CCGGGGCCGGACGCTCCGGGCTGATGGGCCGCGCCTTCGCCATGCGGCTGGTGCATCTCGGGCTGACCGCCTATGTGGTCGGCGAGACGGTCACTCCGGGCATCGGGCCCGGCGGGCTGCTCGTCATCGGCTCSGGCTCCGGCTCTACCGCAAGCTTGCTGGCCATGGCCGCCCGCGCCGGCGAGCTTGGCGCCTCCGTTGCGCTTGTGACGACCAAGCCCGAATCTCCGATTGGAGCCTCCGCCGATCTGCTCGTCCGGCTGCCCGGAGCCGCCAAGGACGAGCAAGGGGCATCCACCATTCAGCCGATGGGAGCCCTTTTCGAGCAAGGACTGCTGCTGTTCTACGACTCCGTCGTGCTCCGGCTGATGGAGCTTCAAGAGCAGGACGGACGTCAGCTGTACGGCCGCCATGCGAACCTCGAATAGCCCATTTGCAGCTGCCCGCGCGGCGCCCCAGGCGCTGTGCGGGCTTTTTGGCATGCGGAGGCCGCGATTAGGCCCGAAGGGACAGTTGTAGTATGATTGGGGCATAGAGACGAACAGACTGGAGGCCGGTGCAATGGCCCATGAAGTGAAGGATCGCATCAACCTGAAGGAAATCAACTGCGAGAAGGAACTGACGCTCGCCGTCATCGGCGGCAAGTGGAAGCTGATCATTCTCTGGCATCTCGGCACGGACGGGACGAAGCGCTTCAGCGAGCTGAAAAAGCTGATCCCCGCCATAACGCAGAAAATGCTGACCAATCAGCTCCGCGAGCTGGAAGAGGACCGTCTGGTCGCCCGCAAAATCTATCCCGAGGTGCCGCCGCGGGTGGAATACTCCCTGACCGGCTACGGAGAAAGCCTCATGCCGGTGCTGCGCCTCATGTATGACTGGGGCCGAAAGTACGGCGACGAAGTCATCGGGAACGGCCGGGGCTGGCCGGTCGAGGCTGCCGCATCGCAGCCGGCTTCGAGCCTGGACTAGACTCTGTGGGCAGGAGCGGCGGCCTGCCGCCGAGGCTGCAATGCAACCCCGGTTCGCGTGATCGATGGCCAATAAGGGGACTCTATTCAACGCCCATCCTTTGAAACGTCCCGCTTGCGAACAGAGCTGCTTGTCATCCGCCCATTCAAAGGTTTCTCCAAAGAATAGGCTTTGCATGAGCTGCTTGGCCTATTGGCCATATGATGTGCCCGTAAATTCGACACCTTTTACTGGAAATTTTCTTTTTCAAAAAGGCTATGTCAACTTCTATTGTTGATTTGTGACCATAAGAAAACCGCCTTTGTGAAAAGGCGGTTAATTGGACTATCGTCTCTCGATGGCTTAATCACCTTAAGCGGCAAGGTCATCTTGCCGTCTGATATACGAGACCTATTGCTCCAGAATCGAAGGTCTTGTTTTCAATTAGCCTAAGATTGATCTTTTCCTTGAGACCTTGGAATAACGGCAATCCCTTGCCGATCAGGACAGGAGAAACCGTAATTTTATACTCATCAATCAAATCAAGCTGCATCAGGTGGTGTGCGAGCCTAGGACTGCCGAAGGGATGACCGGAGCTTTCTTCGCCTTGCTGCGACAGCATCCGGCCCATCGCCTGGCCCATCGCCATTCCGGCTCCGAGGCCGATGCCGGCGCCGGCGCCTCCGTCCGGGTTGTTGGCCGCCTCCCGGATCGCTTCGGCGGATTGGTACTTCATATAGGTGTCCAGATTGCCCACGATTCCCATGGACGATCTGCGGTCGATGGCGCGCTCCACTTCTTCGGGGAGCGACAGGTTCTCGATCGTGAGGGCGGTGAGTCCAAGCCCCATGGAGGCGAATTGGGGCTGCAGCTTGGCGGCCGCGGCGCTTCCGAGCTCGTCATACGATGCGGCGAGATCGATGACGGGAATCCGCGATTCGCCCAGCAGGTCGCTGATTCCGGACACGATGACGGATTTCAGGTAGCTCCCGACATTTTCCGCCGAGAAGGCCGCTTGGGTGCCGAAGATTTCCCGGAGAAACACCGCCGGATCATGGACCTTCAGGGCGTAGTTGCCGAAGCCGCGCAGCCGCACCATGCCGAACTCCGCATCCCTCATGATGACCGGGTTGGAGGTCCCCCACTTGAGCTGCGTGAAGTTGCGCGTGCTGACGAAGTAGACGTCGGCCTTGAACGGCGAGTTGAAGCCGTACTTCCACGATTTGAGGGCGGTCAGAACCGGCATGTTCTGCGTGCTCAGCGTATAGGTGCCGGGGCCGAAAACATCGGCGATCTGGCCTTCGTTGACGAAGACGGCCGCCTGCGACTCGCGCACGACGAGCTTGGCTCCCATTTTGATGGCATTGTCGTAGACGGGGAAACGGTAGACCATGGAGCCGGTGTCATCCAGCCACTCGATCACTTCGATGAATTGGCCCTTCAGAAAATCGAAAAGTCCCATGCGACGCCTCCGATCGGTAAGGTTTTACCCTATTATAAACGCTGGATGGGCCGATTCGACACCGTTTGGTAAAAAGAACGGAGGGAACAACAAAAAAACCGCTGCCTCAGGCACCGGTTGTAAGGGTTTGTGATGGTCGAGACGACAGGATTTGAACCTGCGACCTCTTGCTCCCGAAGCAAGCGCTCTACCAAGCTGAGCCACGTCTCGAAAACTTTGCAAAAAAATAATAGCATGGATGCAAAGGAGCTGTAAAGATGGAAGAAGCCCTTCATCCAAAGGACGAAGGGCTCACGCTCATTTGCACACGTATTCGGTCAAAACGGCTTGAAGCTCGTAAATATTGAGAGACTTGTTGAACGTCTTCGAGACCGGCGTCGGACTGCCGGATACCCAGAACTTCAGCTCGGCGTCCAGATCGAAGTGGCCGGCGGTCTCGACAGCGAAATGCGTAATGCTTTTGTACGGGTACGAATGGTACTCCGTCTTCTTGCCGGTCAGTCCCTGCTTGTCGATGAGGATCAGCCTGCGGTCGGTGAACAGGAACATGTCTCGTATCAGCTTGTAGGCTTTCTCCACGCGTTCGTTCCGGCCCAGCATATGCTGGAATTCCTTCTGCACCTCGGCAGGAGCAAGCTCGGATGCATTTCCCATCAGCCCGTCGAATAAGCCCATTGATTATCGCCCTTTCCTTCATTCCGCTTTCCTCTTCTAACGCGCCATGAGGGAAAAAGTTCCATTTATACGGGGAAGGAAATAAAAAAGAACCGCACAAGCGTACGGTTCCCGATCATTTAAGTAGAAATGGCGCGCCCGATACGATTCGAACGTACGACCTGCAGTTTAGGAAACTGTCGCTCTATCCTGCTGAGCTACGGGCGCGCATCGGATTTACTATACCATGGTTGACGGCGTCCCTGCAACCGGAGGCGTCAATCCGACACGGCCATCAGGTAGGACGGGCGCAGCGACTCCTTGCGGACCGCAATCGGATAGTTGACCCCTCTCCAGGTCCGGAATGCCGTGTTGAACACGTACAGCCGGTCATCGGCAGCCAGCAGGCGATGCGTGTCGAGGCAGTACACCATCCTGGCGTCCGCGGCGAATTGCTCCTTGCGTTTCTTTTCCATCCTCATTCATCCATCCTTCCGCTTTCGTTCCTATCAGCTTTCCCGTCGAGCGAGCCCGCCAGACCTGTTCTCTGTCTCTATTTCTATGAGGATGGGACGAGATTCAGAACTTGAAGCCGGCAAGGAGTATGGCGGAAGCTTTATTGCTTCGTATCGTTCTATCTGTTATGCTTTGTGTATAACAAACATACGGTAATAAAGGGAGGAGGACGCCGCCATGATCGTCTCCATCGACTACGAGTCCGACACTCCGCTCTATACGCAGCTATATGACGAAATCGTCCGAGGCATCGCATCGGGCCGGCTGGAGTCCGGGGAGAATCTGCCCTCGGTCCGCAGCCTCGCCGGCGACCTCGGCATCAACCTGCATACGGTCAACAAGACGTACCAGCTGCTGAAGCAGGAGGGCTTTGTCCATATCCACCGGCAAAAGGGAGCGGTCGTGCAGCCGGCCGGCTCGCTGCCAGTCACGGATGCTTTTCGAACGCGGATGGAGCGGCAGCTGGAATCGCTTGCCTCGGAGGCGTTATGCCGAAGCATGCGGGAGGAAGAGTTTCTGGAGAGAT
The DNA here is from genome assembly GCF_000469945.2 of Paenibacillus sp. P22. Taxonomy (NCBI): domain Bacteria; kingdom Bacillati; phylum Bacillota; class Bacilli; order Caryophanales; family Paenibacillaceae; genus Paenibacillus; species Paenibacillus sp. P22. Next base: position 4,107 of record NZ_CBRA020000034.1, read on the forward strand.
GCCGAAGCGCCTATCGGAGCATCCGGCCTCAAGCAAGAGATACGCATGAAGGGGGAAGGGAGCGATGAACATGTCTTTGTACGGATTCGGCTTGACGATGGGGGCTGTCTATGTGCTGGTCCTGGCCGTGGCGGCTTTCCAGCCTTCTCTTGCTCCGCGGAATATCCTGTTCGGAATCTCAATTCCGAAGTCGGCCGTCGACGATGATGCCGTCCGCAAGCTTCGCCGTTCCTATACGGGTCAGGTGATCGGGTACGGCCTCGCATTCGGCATCCTGGTTGCCGCGGGAATCCTTTGGAAAACAGGCGGGACGATGCCTGTCGATGACACGCAATGGCTGGCGACGCTGCCGGTCGGCGCTCTGCTGGCGCTGTTCGGCATTTCGGGAGGCCTGTTCGTCGCTTTCCATCAGAAGGCGGAGCGCCTGAAGCGCGAGTCAGGCTGGCAGGAGGAGAGAAGGACCGCCGCCAGCCTGTCGCTCCGCAAGGAACGGCTCCACTACCCGCTCTATGCCTTTGCTCCCCATCTGCTCGTTATCCTTATTTCTGCCGGAGCCGCTTGGCTGCTGTACGACAAAATACCGGACAGCATCATTACCCACTACAACGCTCGAGGAATTCCGGACCGGATTCAGGACAAATCCTACGGCACTGTGTTCGAGATGAATCTCGTCCAGCTGTTCATGCTGGCCATATTCATCTTCGTCAACTATACGACGGGGGCAGCCCGGATGAAGATCGATCCGGCCGACCCGGAGCGCTCGGAGGAGCAGCAGCGCCGCTATCGCAAGGGAATGTCCTTGCTGATGCTCCTGCTGGGCCTGGGCATGGTGATCTTCATGGGATTCCTGCAAGCCTTCATGCTGTACGGGGGAAGCCGGATGAATGGAGTCCTGATCGGGGCGGCGGGCATTGCGCCGCTTGTCATGTCGGCGGCTGCCGTCGTCAGCATGATGAAGCTCGGCAAGGGCAGGATGGAGGCTTCGAGACCGGGGGAGGATGCGAAATGGAAGGCGGGAGCTTTCTATTGGGACCGGTCGGACTCCGCTATTTTCGTCGAGAAACGGACGGGCATCGGATTTACGCTCAACTGGGGCCATCCGGTTTCGTGGGTGATCCTCGCCATTATCCTTGGATTTGCCTTGGCCCCCTTATATTTGAATCCTTAGTCCTATTCAAATGAGCCTAAAGTCCTGATCTGAAACCGGATTTGTCGAATATTTCCACCATTTATCGTTATTTTGTCGACAAGTTATTACAAACAAATCCTCCCCATACGGGTATAATAAAGAACAGCCCGACGGAAGAAGCATCCAGGTGAGGAGCGTAGCTTGAGCGACGATATGATGAGGAACGAACGATTGGAGAGGCTGCAGGAGCTGCGCAGAAGGCTATACCAGGCAGCGGAGGAACGGGGAAGCCTCACGGATCCCGAAGTTCTGGCCATCAGCGAGGAAGCGGACCGCTTGATTGTCGAGCTGCAGCAGCAGCAGCGCGAGTTCAAGCTCGAACGAATATGGAAACAAGGGCCTGCGGCCCGGTGAGCAAGAGAGCGGATGATGCCTCCCTTGAGAACCGGAGCTGCAGGCCCTTACTTTGTTCTTACCGGGTGGAACGGGATTTGCGCAGACGTCTGAAAAAATCGGTGAGCAGCGAAGCGCACTCCTCTTGCAGCACCCCGGACGTAAGCTCGGCTTCATGGTTGAACCTCGGCTCATCCAGAAGATTCATCAGCGTGCCGGCGCAGCCGGCCTTTGGATCGGGAGTGCCGTACACAACCCGCTTGACCCTGGATTGGACCAAAGCTCCGGCGCACATCGGGCAGGGCTCAAGCGTGACGTACAGCGTGCAGTCCAGCAGCCTCCACGCGGCAAGGCTCCGGCTCGCTTCGCGGATGGCCAGCATCTCCGCATGCGCGGTGGAGTCGGGGATCGATTCCCTCAAGTTGTGGCCGCGTCCGATGATCTTTCCCTCATGCACGATGACGGCGCCGATCGGCACTTCTCCGATCGCTTCCGCTTTTCGGGCCTCGGCGATCGCCTCGCGCATCCAGCGTTCATCTTCTTCCTGACGAAGCAAATCAATCTTTCCTTCCTGAAGCGGGTTTATGGACTTATTGTCCCCGATACCCGTGGCGGATGCAAGCCGCTTGTCAACAGAATCTGTGCATAAAAGGCCGAAGCAAGCTTGCCCGCCCGTTCCTGCCGTCAAGCAGTGACTTTCGACAGAGAGGGAATGTCGAATAATAGCGTTTTATGCTACGAACAAACATTCTTTTGTTAACATGTTGTGCACAATTTTGTGGATAACTATAAATTATTAGAATCTTCCCGCAAACTATCCACTGAAACGCTGTGTACAACTCCCCGAAAATGTTGATAAGTCATCATTTTTGTGGACAGAGCTGTGAATACATCCGAGGAAGAGAAGAAGAGGACGTTGAACTGTGGATCAAAAGTCCTTTTATGCCGTTTGACCCTGAACAGAAGAGGCCGCAGTCTGGGTATATGTGGTATCATCTGGATATTGATCCTCTTATAAGGATGTGTCCGGCATTGTCCGTCAAAACCAGGCTTTCCCTTATCATTTCCTTGCTGGTCAGCGTGATGCTGGTCCTGAATGTTTTCATCAACGAGCACTTTATCCGTCGGGAACTGAATTCGCAGAATGCCATGTTCTCGGAGACGGTAGGCCGTCAAACATCGGTATTGGTGGAAGACTTTCTGGAAGGAAGAGAGAAGGAGCGCGAGAAAGCGGCGACGATACTGCGCCATGCCATCGAGGGCGCGGCAACTCTGGTAGGGGGAGCGGAGAACGTGGCCAGCCTGAGGAAGGTTGCCAAGCTGACAGGAGCCGAAAAGCTGGAGCTGCTGAAGCCGGTGTCCGGAGGCTACCGGGTAACGGCTTCTAGCGACGCAAGCCGGATCGGCCAGATGGCGCTCAAAATGAGCGACCTTCCTGCGGAGTGGGCAGGCGGACCTCCTGCAAGCGGGGAGCGCTATCTCATGAAGGACACCTTTTCCGATGGAGACAAGGTGCCCGTATCGTGGGGCTATTACGCCGATTCCGAACATCCTTACATACTTGCATTGACAATCTATTCACACGGATACTCTCCGGACACGCTGATCGAGCAAGTCAGGACCTATCAGCCCGAGGTGCTTGAGATCGGCATCTGGAGCATGAGCGGGCAAAAGGGGGTTGACGCCAGCGCCTTGAAATACGGAAGCGAGCAGTACACTTCCGATTCGCGCGGCATCGAGCTGATGAAGCTGGCGGAAGCCGGCAAGGCACAGTCGGAACAGGCGGTCATCGGGGGCAAGTCCGTGCTCCGGTCCTGGTATCCTTTCGAGGAAGCGAAGAACAGCAATTACGTCATCTCTGTCGTTGTCGACCGGACGCAGATCGAGAATCTCTCCTCCATGCACCGGCGCAACCAGATCGGCAGCTCACTGCTCATTCTGGCCGCGACGCTGATCGGGACATGGGTCATCATCCAACTGCTCCTGCGGCCTCTCAAGGGGATTCTGCACAAAGTCAACGAAGTCGCGTTCGGCAGGTTCGACCGGGATATCGAGGTGAAGCGCAGCGATGAGATTGGGGAACTGGCGAGCCGCATCAACCATATGTCGGGAAGCTTGAAATCGTATACGGACAAGCTGAAGGCGGCCGTCAATGAAAATGCGCTCATGAAGGAAGAGCTGGAATCGATCTTCAACAACACGGCCGATTCCATCGTCATCATCGGCTTGGACGGGAACCTGCTGAGGGTCAACGAATCCTTCCTCCATACATTCGGGTATTCTCCTGCGGACATTTCCTCTTTGCGCATTACGGATGTGGTCCATCCCGTCGAGCATGCCTACAAGCATCCGGAGCTTGCCCGCATGCTCCAGGGGGAGGCGCTGCCGCCCGGAGAAGAGAAGTGGCGCCACAAGGACGGGGATTACCTGACGGTGGGCGTGACGATGTCCGCCGTCCGCAACTCGCAGGGGGAGGTGTGGAGCCTGGTGGCGGTCGCCCGCGACGTCACCTCCAGAGCGAAGATGGAAGAGCTGCTGCGGCAGTCGGAGAAGCTGACGACGGTCGGCCAGCTCGCTGCCGGCGTCGCCCATGAAATCCGCAATCCGCTGACGACGCTGCGCGGTTTCCTCCAGCTGCAGCAGCAGAGCGGCAGGCTGAATCTGCAGCATAACGACATCATGCTGGCCGAGCTTGACCGGATCAATCTGATCGTAAGCGAATTCCTCATCCTGGCGAAGCCTCAAGCCGCCAAGTTCGAGATCAAGGATGTCCGGTACACGCTGGGCGACGTCATCTCGCTGCTGGACAGCGAGGGCCATCTCAAAAATGCCGTCTTCCATACCCGCTTCACGACGGACAGCTGCCTGATCTCCTGCGAGGAGAACCAGCTCAAGCAGGTATTCATCAATGTCATCAAAAACGCGATCGAAGCCATGCCGCAAGGCGGCAACGTATACTTCGACATCCAAAGGGAAGAGCCGAATTCCGTCCTGGTCCGGATCACGGATGAAGGGATCGGCATTCCGGAGGATATCATACCCAAGATCGGGAATCGTTTCTTTACGGGCAAAGAAACCGGAACGGGGCTCGGCATCATGGTGAGCCAGCGGATCATCCAGAGCCATAAAGGCCGCATGGAAATCCAAAGCAAGCTGGGCCAGGGCACATCCATCCTCATTACGCTGCCCATGTCTCCCGATCGGCGCAGCGGCGGAGACGGAGCGGCTTCTTGAGAGCGGCTGAGGGTGTGGTACAATGGTACCATTGAAGCTGCTGCCGAAGCGGCGCTTAGGCAGGCAGCAAGAGCCGAGGTGGATCGATTGCGTATCAATAAATGGATCAGCGAAACGGGGTTCTGCTCCCGCAGGGAAGCGGACAAGCTGGTAGAAGGCGGACAGGTTACGATCAACGGCGCGCTTGCCGTCCTGGGATCCCAAGTCCAGGACGGCGACGAGGTCCGGGTGAAGGGCGAGCTGGTATCCGCCCACCGGGGCCACGTCTATCTGGCTCTGAACAAGCCGGTAGGCATTACGTCGACGACGGAGTCCCACATCGAGGGCAATATCGTCGATTTTGTCGGCCATAAGGAACGGATCTTCCCGATCGGACGCCTGGACAAGGATTCCGAGGGGCTGATTCTGCTCACCAACGACGGAGATATCGTCAATCGGATCCTCCGCGCGGAAGGGCGCCATGAAAAGGAGTACGTCGTGACCATCGACCAGCCGGTCACGCCGATATTCCTGAAGGGAATGAGCGAGGGCGTCCGCATCCTCGGCAGCATGACGCTGCCCTGCAAGGTGGCCAAGGTCGGAGAGAGGACATTCCGGATCATTCTCACCGAGGGCAAGAACCGGCAGATTCGGCGCATGTGCAGCGCTTTCGGCTACAAGGTGCGCCGGCTGCAGCGGCTGCGGATCATGAACATCCAGCTCGGCAGCCTGCCGGTCGGCAAGTGGCGCGATCTAAGCCGCGAGGAGCTGCAGCAGCTGTTCTCCGATCTGGACTACGAGCCGGCTTCGCCCGCAGGAAGCCGGAGCTGAACCGGCGGCAGGGATCAAGCTGCCGATGGAGCCGGCTGAGGGGGGGCCGGAGATGTCTGCGAGCCCCTGACGCCGCCGCCGAGCGCTGCTCGTGCGAGCCCTGCTAAAAAGAAAAGCCCCGCTTTCTCCGGTTCGACCGGCGAAAGCGGGGCTTTTGTCTACTTGAACACTTCCGATACTTCGCTTTTGGCTGAAGGCTCGGCGTAGTTGCGGATGATGGACACCTCGACCCGCCGGTTCTTGGCTCTGCCGACATCGGTGTCGTTGGTGGCCAGAGGCTTGTACTCGCCGTAACCGACGGCGCTGAAGCGCTTGGGATCGAGGTTCGAATTGAGCAGAAGGACGTCCATGAAGCGGACGGCGCGCATCGTGCTCAAATCCCAGTTGGAGCTGAATTCGGAATTGTTGATCGGCTGGTTGTCGGTATGGCCCGACACCATGATCTCGTAGTTGGGATACTTCTGCAGCATGCCGCCGATGAAGGTGCCGAGCTTGCGGGATTCGGGCTTCACCGCCGCGCTGCCGGAAGGGAACAAGGCGCGGTCGCTGATCGTAATCATCAGGCGGGACTGGTTGAGCTTCGTCTCCAGCTGGGTGCTGAGGCCGTTGTCCTTGATGTACTTGTCCACCTGGCGCTTGAGCTTCTCGAGATCCTCCTGCTCCTTGCGCATCAGCTCCTGCATCGCCTTGTCCAGGCTCTGGGAGTCCTGGGTCGACTGGGAGGAGGACTGTCCCTGCTCCTTTTCCTTCTTGTCGGATACCATCGCCTGGGCGTCGATCGACTTGTAGCTCTCGAGGACGCCGTTGCCTCCGCTGAGGGCGATGTTGAAGGCGCGGCTCATCTGCTCGAACTTCTTGGCGTCGACCGAGCTGGAAGCGTAGAGAACGATGAAGAGGGCGAGCAGCAGGGTGAGCAGGTCGGCATAAGGGATGAGCCAGGACTCGTCCACATGCTCTTCGTGGTCGTCGTGCTTATGTTTCTTGCTCAATGAGCTTCCCTTCTTTCGATTCCTGCATTTGGATTCGTTCCTTCGGCGTCAGGTAGACCGACAGCTTCTGGTTGATGGCGATCGTGGAGACGCCGGATTGGATGGAGAGGAGGCCTTCGACCATCATGAGCTTGAGCTGGATCTCGCGCTTGGAAATCCGCTTCAGCTTGTTGGCGATCGGATGCCACAGCACGTAGCCGGTAAAGATGCCGAGCAGCGTCGCGATGAACGCGCCGGCGATCGCATGAGCCAGCTTCTCCATGTCGCTCATGTCCGAGAGGGCCGCGATGAGGCCGACTACGGCTCCGAGAACCCCGAGCGTAGGGGCGTAGGTCCCGGCTTGGGTGAAGATGAGGGCGCCGGCCTTGTGCCTGTCCTCCGTCGCCGCGATGTCCTCGAGCAGCACCTCGCGCACGAAGTCCTGGTCGTTGCCGTCGATGATCATGCGCATGCCGTTCTTCAGGAACGGATCCTCGATGTCCTCGACTTTGGTCTCCAGAGCGAGAAGTCCTTCGCGGCGGGTTACGGAAGCCCAGTCGGCGAACATGCCGATCAGATTTTGGCGGGAGAGCAGCTTGGGACTGAAGAAGACGAGCTTCAAGAGAGTCGGAAACTTGGCGATCTCCGACATCGGGAAGCCGATGAAGAGCGCCGCGGCCGTTCCGACAATGATGATCATAAATGCCGCCGGGTTGGCGAGATTGTGGAGCGGAGCTCCCTTAAGCACCATGCCGACCAATACGGCGGCAAAACCCAGTACAATACCGATGAATGTGGATTTTTCCATAATACACCCCGTCCAAAAATGGTTGATGACAGGCTCTCCAAGCGCCGAGGCGATGCGGAGCCGAGCCCTTTGTGTCCTATATATCGACTTCTCGGCTGGTTGCGATTAGAGAAATTTTGGCTTTTATTGTGTCACCAGGCGTTAAGGCCCCACATATCCGTGTACAA
>NZ_CBRA020000035.1:0-8352 GCF_000469945.2 Paenibacillus sp. P22
TACGCTTGCAGCGATTTTAACGGTGAATGGAGCGTCCGTTCCTTTGACCGTTACGGTGTAATCGCCAGCTGGCAGATATACAGCGGACAGAACAACGGATTTGTTGTCGTCTGCGAATTTAGCCGTTACAGGGAACGAAGTCAGGCTGGATTTAACTGCGAATCCGCCGTCCAGGTATGTTTTTTCCGTAGCGGACAGAGCGCGGTTGAATTTAACCGTGATCGCTTTAGCGCCCGATTGAGCGGCTTCAGTAGCTTTAACAGCTTGAAGCGTAACTTCTACGGAGTAAGTTTTGCCGTTGTACGTAACGTCTACTTTCGTTGCTTGACCAGCTACGAGTGCAGTCGTCAGAGCTTGTTTTACCACTTGACCGTCGGAGAAAGTAACCTCGATGTTCTTCTCGTCGACAGCAACAGCGGATTTAACGGAAACAGCGGATGCGCTGGAAAGATCATAAGCTGCTTCGAATACTTGGCCGCGGGTAGCTGCTACTTTGTAAGAAGCTTGTTGGTCGATCAGACCAGCTTCGATAGCTGCTGCCACGTAGCCTTTTGCCCATGCGCTTACGGCGCCGGATACGGCAGCGTCGGCTTTAGGAGTCAGGCCAGCGGATTCAACGATGATTTTAGCAACTTGCTCAACCGTTACGTTTTGCGTAGGGCCGAACAGGTTGTTGCCGAGACCGTTGACGATGCCGGCTTTCGTTACTGCGCCGATGTAGCCTTTAGCCCAGTAGTTGGCAGCTACGTCTTTGTATTTCGAGGAAGCAGCGTCTTCGCCAAGGCCTTGAAGCAGCGCTACGACTTTGGAAATCTCGGCACGCGTGATGTTTTTGTCGAGGCCAGCGGAACCGCCTGGGTAGCCTTCAACGATACCTGCTGCTTTGAGTGCGTCGAACTTCTGTTGCGTCGTCAGTTCAGCCGCGAATGCGGAGCTTGCGAATACGGAAGTTACGAGTGCGCCTGTAACGACCAGAGATAAACTTTTCTTCATAACCTTTTGTTCTCCTCCTCTAACTTGCTTAAGTAAATGAGAGTGTTCTGTGGAACTATGAGTGCTCTTCTTACTCATCTGTTGTGTCACCCCCTTCCCAGAGTGTGGGAGCCATATAATATAGAAAAAGGTCTGCTTCATGTATAGACACGTGTAGGAACATGCCGCAGAAACTCGTAAAAACAAGTAGAAAAAAAATGGAAAGCTGTCAAACCACTAAATCATTATACAATGGCCTGATAGAACCAGTAAAGAGAAACATGTGAATATGTTTCCATATCAATAGAAACCATTTGGCATTGGACATATCCGCCATCCCCGCATCGGTCCAGGTTTCAAGCCGGTGCTCTTTGCGACTCCAGATACTTAAACGCAGGGCTTTCGCAAAAGTTGCGACTTCCGAAATTTTTTTTTGAAAATATCCTTGTCTTGCTGTTATGTATTGCCTTTGTTCGTAGGTTTTGGCTGCAAGCCTAGTATAACTTGGATAACCGCTCTTCGTCGACTCGAAACTTTTTCCATCTCTCGAATTATGTCGAATCCGGATAAGTCTGCCATTTTTGAAAGAAGTGCCTGGAAATTCCACATTTCCAGGCACAATCCATCCAATTTCATTGAAGATTAATTGATCTTTGGAAGACGTTTCAGGCTGACCAGCACTTTACCCAGAATAATGGAGGAGTCGGAACGAAGCAGATTCGCTTGCGGTTCGAATACGCTGCCTTTCTTCGGATCGCTGGAATCGACCGGCGAGCCCTGGATATAGCCTTTCTGGTAAATAGCCAGAACCGAAGCGCGGGCGTAGTAATCGATCTTGCTGTAATCCTTGAAAGCCTTTTGAAGTGCTTTCTCGATTTTCGCCGGATCCGTCTCCAGCTTGAGCTTGAGCGCACGGGCGAGGATAACCGAGGCGTCCTCGCGCGTCAGATTGCCTGTAGGCTCGAATACCTTCGGCGCCTTGCCGCGAATATAGCCTTCGTTGAAGGCCGTTTCGATGTAGCGGTAATCCCACAGTGCGGTGCTCTCGACTCCAACGTCATTGAAGAGCCGCTTGTTCGGATCCGTATTGTAGTTGAGACGTATGGACATCGCCTTCACCATCATCGTGGCGAATTCGCCGCGGGAGGTGTAGAGGCTGGCGCCGAACTCATCGTTGCCGGCGGCATTGATGAAGCCTTTGGCATACATCGCTTCCATATAGTTGCGCGCATACGGATGGGACGTAACGTCCAGATAGGAATATTTCATCTGTCCGACCACGTAGTAGCCGAACTCCGAGAACGGCACGGTGACCGTGTGCTTCTTGGTGTCGACGACGCCGCCGAGGTTCACCCATTCCGGCTTCTTCGGATCAAAATGGAACACCGTAATGAACGTTCCGTTGGCGTCTACAATGTTGGAGTCATAGCTCAGAGTCAGCGTCGCTTCCTTGGATGTGACCAGCTCGCGGTTCGCAGGACGGTCCGTGTAGGAAGGCACATCGGCGGTCGGATACTGATACGGATCGATGCCATACTTGAGTGGATCATAAACGTTGTCGGTCTGCGGATTGTCCGCAAGCCCCGCATCGATCCAGAATACCTTGCCCGCTTTGTTGAAGTTAGGGGAGAAGGTATTGTCGAACATGTTGCCCAGGCTCTCCAGAATCAGGTCGAAATTGGCTGGAGCCTGTTCGAATTCATGCCGATCGATGACTCCGTCGGATGGATTCGCAATTCCGAACAGCAGGCGGTGCCCGGTGAAGACTTGGTTTTTAAGCTTCTCCGGCACGTTGTAGTCGCGGCGGATGAGCGTCGTCGACTTAGGGAAGGCAAGCGTCAGTTCGCCCTCGAACACTTTGTGGGAGCTCTTCATTTCTTCCATATAACCGGCGCCCGGTATATTGGTTGGAGCATACGTCACCACGATCGTATCGCTGGTCGTATCGTTGTCGTTGGCGATCGTGAACTTGAGCTTGTTCTCTCCGGCCTTGAGTCCGGACACCATGACTCTATATGCGGTCGTATAGTCGATGGTACCGTCATTGTCGGCGTCGAAGGCGATTTTTTCGGCTACCTGCTTGCCTACCGTTACGGTCTTGGCATTAGGAGCGTCGATGACGATCTCCACGTAGTTCTGGTTGACGATGCGCTTGGAAGTGAGCGGACGCAGAATCTTGTACGGCAGAGCCGTAGGATCCACCTCCAGGCGGTAGCTGGCGCGGGCGCCCGCTTCCCCGTTGTTGTAGACATAGAAGTTGTAGACGCTCGATGTGCCGTCCTTGCTGAGATACTGATCGGTCAGCACCCAGGAAAGGCTTTGCGTCTTCAAGTCATAGGTGACGGTAAGCTTCGGCTGCTTGTCCCCTTGCTTGTCGATGGCTCCAATCGTCTTGTTTTCGTTCAGGACGCTCACCGTCTGCTGGTCCTTCGGCAATGTCGCATCGTTGACGACACGCAGCTCGTTGCTGAGAGTCCAGACAATCGGCTTGGAAAGCGTACTGCCGTCAATCTTCAGAATATAGTTGGAGCTGTTGTTGTCTTTGACAATGTTTTCTAGATTGCTTTGAGCTTCGTAGATTGTTGTCCCCAAGTCGATAAAGTCAAAGGTGCCGTAAATGTTCATGTACGGTTCCTTGGTCGTGTAGACGCTGCCTTGTTTGGGGAAATTCGGGTCATTCGCAAGCGGCGAGATCAATTCGCTGCTGTATGGATAGATGCTGTCCGGAGAGTAAGGAATCTTCGGCAGATTGATTTGTCTCAATAAAATGGTGATGGAATTTTCATAGTTGTTTTTGCCGCCCTTGTATACGAAGCGAAGCGTAAACGCCCCTCCCGCTTTCATAACGGATGCAGCTGTCGCGATGCCGTTGTTGGTCGCAACGAAATTGTTTTCGCTCGTATTTTTAGCAATTTCGATTGGCGTATTGTTGATATACAGGAACATCGTTTGAGCTTTGCCGTCAACCGGGCTATAGCGTATCTCCGACATGTCGTTCAGATTGCTCAACGTCGCATCGAATTTTTTCAGCTTATTCTGGATGATATCGTCCAATTGGGTGGACTTGGTCGTGTCATAGGGAATATCCATCGTATCGTAAATGCTCGAGTATTGCAGGAACGGTCCAAAAAGCATATTGAAGGTGACCGAGCCGGCGTCGTTGCCGCCCAGCTTGAAAAGCAGCGTCTGGGTGCCTTCGAAAGGCAGCTTTTTGACCTCAAGTACGATGCGGGTAAAGGTTTTGTTCACTCCCCCGATTGTGCGGGTCACCGTAGAAGTGTCGACTATACTCATGTCTTTAGACTCGATCTTGCCGTCTTTTCCATTGATATCTTTCACATTGCTGATCGTCAAGGGCTGGTTCGAGTAGTTGCCGATCAGCAATTCCATGGCGACAGGAGTGTCGTACAGACTCGATCCCGAGAGCGGCTTGCTTGCAAGGTTGAGGTCCGCTATCGTTTTGTAGCCCGGAATATAGTTGAATTCGCTGATGAACGGAGCTCCGGCATCCCGAAGCGTGAATTTCAGGTTGTAGACGCCTTGCGTCTCTCCTGCCACCGTGTTCATGGCTTCCAGATTGAGATTGTAGGCGCGGTCGAACGCATATTCACCTGCCTTCAGCTTGTCGAGACCAATGGTGAAGGTATAAACGTAGAAGGCATCTTCCGGAGAGTAAGCGTCTTTTGCTACCGTAGGAGTGGCATCAAAGCCCCCTGCTGGAAGCTTAGCCCCGTCCAGACTCGGGAAAATCTTAATGGCTTCCGATGGATTCGGATTGGGAACGGTTTTGCCGTCCACGATCTTTTTGTTGTTCGGAACGATGAGCGTACCTGTAATGGTAGCGTTTTGCACGCCTGTATTGGTGGTGGAGAAGTTCGGGGAATACTCCAGCGCCGCGCTGCTTTGGCCGTCGTTCAGGTTGACGTCGTAGAACGTCACATCTCCGTTGTAGAACGCGATTTCGCGTGTCGTCTCGATCGTCTGATTGTTGTTCGTCACCTTGATGGTAGCCAGGTTTTTGCCTTTTTTGACCGTCAAAGGAGAGATTGTAAATTCGTAGTTGTTGGAAGCTGACACATTATAAGTCCGGCTGGAGCCGTTGACCTCAATCGTCACTTTGGATGCATTCGGCGCGTTGCCCGTAATGGCGATGTCAGCGGAAGCCCTGCCGCGCGAAGCGCCTGATTGGACGACGGTCGTTCCATTCTCTTTCATCGGGAACGTGCTGCCATCCAAGCGGGCGGCAAGGTTATAGAAGACCGGACCGTCATGGTACATGACATAGATGGACGTCGATACCTCGGCGCCGCCCTGGAGGCCTTTGAATGTAATCCGATTCAGCCCGGAGTAGAGCTGAACATTGTTCACCGTAAGGTTGTAGCCGGACAGATAGATGCCGCCCTTTACTCCTTCGGTCTTGGCGCCCGTATCATCGTCCGTCGGGTCGTCGGTGCCTTTGAAGTTGACGACTTGAATGACGCTGTAGGTAATGCTGGAAGGATCGATGTTGCTGATCGAGCCTTCGAGATTGATTTTGCCGTTCGTCGTGATGCGGGGGCTTTTGGGACTGCTGCTTTCCTTTGCAAACGTGAAGTACCCCGTCGCGGCGGCGCTGGCCGTCTGCGAGGGAAGAGCCGGCATCAGCTGCAGGACCAGGGCCAGCAGCAGGAACATTGCGCTGAATCGTTTTAACACGGGAAGCCTCCTCCATACTCTTTCGGTGTTAGTTGGTGTAGGTTGTTTATCGGAAGAAAGCTGGTAAATTGTTAGGATATTGAGCCCTCGCAGAAAAGTATTATTATAATGTAGATAAATTTTTGGCAAACAAAAAAGAGCTCGTCCTTCCGGAGAAGGACAAGCCCTTTGATGGCGAAGTCTTTATTTGCCGCGCTCGTGATGCGGCTTCATGCGCATGCGCGCCAGCAGGTTCAGCAGCGGGCGCTTCGTCTTGTCGACGATGCCGATCAGCTCGGCGCCGATCTGCATCGCGAACACCAGCAGGCTGATGACGACGAAGGTGACCCAGTTGGCCGCGTGGGACTGCACCACGATGGACTGCACGATCGCGCAGGCGCCGAAGAAAGCCGCTACGCCGTAAATGATCAGCACCGTCTTGCGGTGGCTGAAGCCGAGCTCCCGCAGGCAGTGATGCAGATGCCCCTTGTCGGGAGCGAAGATCGGCCGCTTGTTCACCCAGCGGCGGATGATGGCGAAGAACGTGTCCGCCATCGGCACCCCGATGATCAGGAGCGGCGTCACGAAGGATACGATCGTGACTTGCTTGAAGCCGATCATGGACAGCGTCGCCAGGCTGAAGCCGAGAAACAGCGAGCCGGAGTCGCCCATGAATATTTTAGCCGGATGGAAGTTGAACACCAGGAAGCCCAGGATGCCTCCGAGCAGCAGGCTGCTCATCAGGATGATCGGCTCGAAGCCGAGGAAGCAGGCCATGATGAGAATCGTGCCGATCGCGATGCCCGACACTCCCGCCGCCAGACCGTCGAGGCCGTCGATCAGGTTGATCGCATTGGTCACGCCGACGATCCAGAAGATCGTCAGCGGGATGCTGAGCCAGGAGGAGATCTCCTGCATGTCCTGGCCGAACGGAATGTTCAGCAGGTCGATCTTCACGTCGAAGCCGAAGACGACGACGCATGCCGCCACGAGCTGGAACATCAGCTTCACCTTGGCCGACAGCTCGAACCGGTCGTCGAGAGCGCCGGTCAGCACGATGATCGTGCCGCCCGCCAGCATCGCGCGGATCAGATTCGTATCGTAGGCGCTCAGCAGCCCTTCCGGAATGAACGGAAGCAGCAGGAAGAACGAACCGATAAAGGCGAGATAGATCGCCAGGCCTCCCAGCCGCGGCATGATGCGCGTATGGACCTTGCGGGCATTCGGCTTGTCGATGGCGCCGATCTTGAACGCGAAGCGCTTGACGAGCGGCGTCAGCGAGACGGCCAGGATCAGAGCGACTGCGAAACCGACGATATAAGTCATTGTGGCATTCACTGGAAATTCAACTCCCCTTCATTACACCGGAATGAATTATAACTCGTTCGAAAAAGAAACTCCAACCCCAATATCAGGGCATTTCGCGCAAATTACGGCGAATTGACGCTTCTAGTAAGGTTTTGTCACCTTTTCCTTCTCCCGAATCACTCTCAGAGCGAATTGCGGCAGAACGAGCATTCTCCGGAACCGCGAAGGCTGCTGCAGAAGGCGGTAAAACCATTCCAGGCGCAGCTTCTGCATGAATACCGGAGCTCTCTTCAAACGGCCGGCGATAATATCGAAGCTGCCTCCGACTCCCATGATGAGAGGCACTCCAAGCTCCTGCTTGTAGCGGGCGATCCAGGGCTCCTGGGTAGTGGCGGAACGGGCCACGTACAGCATATCCGGAGAAACCGCCCTGATCCGGGCGATGACCTCGGCGTCCTCCTGCTCCCCGAAATAGCCGTGATGCGTTCCCGCGATGGTTACGCCCGGATATTTCGCCTTCAGACGCGCCGCGGCCTCGTCGATGACTTCCTGCGTCGTGCCGAGCAGATAGGCGGACCAGCCGCGCTCCTCGCCTTCCAGGAACAGGCGGTGCATCAAATCGAAGCCGGGCACCCTTTCCCGGACCGGCTGCCCGACATACCCGGCGGCCCAGACGACGCCCGCGCCGTCCGGAACGACAAGCTCGGCTTCCCGCAGCATCCGATGGAAGGCGGGATCCTCGAGTCCCATCATGACCATGATGGGATTCGCCGTGACAACCTGGCAAGGCTGCCCTCTTTCAATAACGTTCGTAAGGTACTCCACGGTTTCGTCCATACCCATGCGGGAAAATGGAACGCCATAGATCGAAACCTTCGGAACGGTCCGCGACTCCAGCCAGGCGGAAGCCTCGGAGGCGTCCCCAATCGCGTCCGCCAGCGCTTCTACGGCATCATCCGGTGCATGTGCGTTGGCTGCTTGATGGGACGGGTCTATAAAGTCTTTTGTAGTCGACATGGGTCGAACGGTCACCTCTTCGTTTCCTGACGCAGGTACTGGACAATATGTTGCGCCGGCTTGCGGGCCTCCTGCTGAAGCTTGTCGATCGCGGCGGATTTGTCCGCTCTCCAGCCGTCTCCGCCGTCCAGAAGCCGCTCGGCGGCATCGGCGAAGGCGGCGGCGTCCATGGCTTCCGTCGTTGCAATCGGGCGCTCGCCGAGGCGGGCCAGAAACTGGTCGATCTTCGGATCATAGCTGAGGCCGAGCATCGGCACGCGGCGGCCAGCCGCGTAGATGAGCGCGTGCAGGCGCATGCCGAGCAGCATGTCGCAGCGGCTGACCTCCAGCAGCATCGCCTGGGGGTCGTCGCCCGGGGCGGCGAGCTCGGCGGAGCTGCCG
>NZ_CBRA020000036.1:0-4480 GCF_000469945.2 Paenibacillus sp. P22
CCATGCCTACAAGCCGGACGCCATTCTGCTCGACACCGATCTTCCTGTCCTGGACGGATGGTCGATTATAAGCAGGCCCGGCGGGAGCAAGCTTTCGGCTTGCCGCCTTGCGCAGCAGGCTGGCGGCGCGGGCGTACGTGTACTGGAGATAAGGTCCGGTCTCTCCTTCCATGCTGACCATTTCATCCATATTGAAGTCGACCTCCAGCATGCGGCGGCTGCGCAGGTCTCCGAAGACGACGGCGCCGATGCCGACCGCCTCCGCGACGGCCTCCTTGTCCGGCAGATCCGGCGTCTTGCTGTCGATGACCGAGAGGGCGCGCTGCGCCGCCTCGTCGAGCACATCCTGCAGGAAGACGACCTTGCCGCGGCGGGTCGACATTTTCTTGCCGTCCATTTTCATCAGGCCGAACGGCGCATGCACGCGCTGCACGTCTTTCCAGGAGCCGTCGAGCTTGTCGAGGACCCGGAACACCTGAGTGAAATGAAGGATCTGCTCCGCCCCGACCACGTAAAGCAGCTTGTCGCCCTGCATGGCTTCCCGGCGGTACAGAGCCGTGGCCAGATCGCGCGTGCCGTAGATCGAGGAGCCGTCGGACTTCAGAATGAGGCAGGGAGGCAGGTTCTCCTCGTCCAGGCGGACGACGGCAGCCCCGTCGCTCTCCTCTAGAAGTCCGGCCTGCTCCAGCCTCGCGACGGCGGCCTGCAGCTTGTCGTTGTAGAAGCTTTCTCCGAGAATATGATCGAACTCGATTCCCAGGCGGTCGTACAAGCGGTTGAATTCCTTCAGGCTTTCGCGGATAAAGAAGGACCACAGCTTCCGTGCTTCCGCGTCTCCCAGCTCCAGGCGGCGGAACCAATCCCGGCCTTCGTCGAGAAGCTCGGGACGGGCATCCGCCTCCTCGTGGAAGCGGACGTAGAGCTGCAGGCTTTCGCCGATGGGGTCGGCTTCCAGCGCTTCGCGGCTGCCCCAATGCTTGTAGGCCGCGATCAGCTTGCCGAACTGCGTGCCCCAGTCTCCGAGATGGTTGACGGTCTCGACCCGCCACCCCGCCGCGCGGTCCAGGTTCGCCAAGGCGCGCCCGATGACCGTCGAGCGCAGATGCCCGATGCTGAACGGCTTGGCGATGTTCGGAGCGGAATAATCGATGACGACCTTCTTGCCTGCTCCGTCGGAGAGTTGGCCGAGCCCGGGGGACTCCGCTTCCCGGAGCAGGGCTTCCATCCAGCCGGTGCCTGCGGCGCGCAGGTTCACGTAGCCGCCGGCGGCATGGGCATGCCAATGAATGATGGGTCCATCGCCGAATTCGGTCCCAAGGAGGCCGGCATTTGATTTCCATCCCGCATCATCCGGCAAAACCGCCGGCGCGGGATTATCGGTCTCGCCGTTCAGCCGGCCGGCGAGCTCCTCCGCGATCGCCGCCGGGGAGCGGCGCAGCTCCTTGGCCAGCGGGAAGCAGGGCAGGGACAGATCGCCCATCTCTTCATCGGGCGGGTATTCCAGCCGTGATGCGATTTCCTCCCCGGTCAGCCCCGTCAGCGGGGCAAGCAGCGCAGCGGCAGATCTTTTCAGCGTTGTCATCGTCCATTCCTCCTTATTCGATTTGCATGCGAGAACGGCAAAAAGCCCCCGTCTCAAAAGAGACGGAGGCCTTGTGAGGTCCGCGGTGCCACTCTTGTCGGCCTCCTGCGGGCAGGACATGCTCCCGGTTGGAGAGCATGGACCTGCAAGCAGGAGGCAACTCGGCAGGGTATCGGCCAGTCCGGGCGCGCCTACGCATCCGCCGCAAGGCGGAGTTCGGGCGCCAGCTCGCGGGACCGTTTCCCCGGCCTGCCGCAGCCGGTTCCCACCCTCCCGGCTCTCTGCATGCAGGCGCGGCCGGGTACTTCCCCGTTCATCGCTTGTCGCAATTAAATTTTTCCCAGTATAGCGGATGGTTGGGGGGATGTGCAAGACCCAGTAAAAAAGCATGTAGTCTGACGGGAGAAGATAGGCCGCCATGTTAGTTCACTCGTCCTCTGAAATGGCCTTCCTTTATGTTCCGTGAAAGGCTCTTGTTTTGCTTGTTTTTATTTATTCCGGGATTCCTGCTGTTGATTCTCCTCTTGGCGATTTATGCCGTATCTACGAGCCCAATGCCATGAATCGTGCCGAACGCAGGTAGGGATTCGCGGCATGGAACCCGAAGTACAAGATATAGGCATCGGTTATAGGAGGAAGGGTGAACGAGAATGGTCAACGAGCGCAACTGGGCAGGCAATTACAAGTACGGAGCAACGGAGATTCTGGTCCCCAAGAGTGTATCGGATATACAGAAATGGGTGTCTCGAAGTTCCCGAATCAAGGTGCTGGGCTCGCGGCATTCGTTCAACGGCATCGCGGATACGGCCGGGAGCCTGATTTCGCTGCAAAAGCTGGACCGGGTCGTCGAGCTCGACTCCGCGAACCGCAAGGTCGCCGTCGAAGGCGGCATCCGGTACGGGGATTTGGCCCGCTATCTCCATGAGAGAGGCTTTGCGCTGCACAATCTGGCGTCGCTGCCGCATATCACGGTCGCAGGCGCGATCGCCACGGCGACGCACGGCTCGGGCGTCCTCAATGGCAATCTGGCTGCCGCCGTCCATGCGTTGGAGATGGTCGCTGCCGACGGAGAGACCGTGACGCTCTCCCGCGACATGCCGGATGCCAAGGAGTTTCACGGAGCGGTCGTCGGGCTTGGCGGCTTGGGCGTCGTCACGAAGGTCACGCTGGATATCGTTCCCACCTTCGAGATGACCCAGCATGTGTATGAGCAGCTGCCGCTGGAACAGCTGGAGCGGAACGCCGAAGCGATCTTGTCCGCATGCTACAGCGTCAGCCTGTTCACGGACTGGAAGGCATCCTCGTTCAATCAGGTGTGGCTGAAGCGCCGCGTCGGGGATCCGGCGTCCTCGGACCAGCCGGACGGAGAGTTTTTCGGAGCGGTTGCCGCCACGGACAACCGCCATCCGGTGCCCGGCCATTCCGGAGCCGTCTGCAGCGAGCAGATGGGCGTCGCGGGTCCTTGGCATGAGAGGCTGCCGCATTTCCGCATGGACTTCACCCCAAGCGCCGGGGAAGAGCTGCAGAGCGAGTATTTCGTCCCGAGGAACAAGGCCGTCGAGGCATTGCGCGCGATCGACGGTCTTCGGGATCTGATTGCGCCGCTGCTGTACATTTCCGAGGTCCGCACGATTGCCGCGGATCGGCTCTGGATGAGCCCTTGCTTCGGACAGGATTCGGTCGGAATCCATTTCACTTGGAAGCAGGACGTGGAGGCGGTCGGCCGCGTGCTGCCCGTCATCGAAGAAGCGCTGCGCCCGCTCGGGGCGCGTCCGCACTGGGCCAAGCTGTTCGCGCTGCCGCCCGGCGAGGTTCAGCCCCTTTACGAGAAGCTCGCGGATTTCCGCCGGCTGCTGCTGCGGTACGATCCCGCCGGCAAATTCCGCAATGAATTTTTGAACCGCTACATCTATTGAGGGGACGCGAGGAGTGAAATGGAAACGCATTTGTTCTTGTTCGGGGGAGGGCCGCCGTTCTCGACGGGGCTGGCCGCGCGGTTCGCAGAGCTGGCCGGCGGGGCTGGCTCGCTCGTAACCATTCTGTGCGTGGATCGACCGGGATGGGAGGAGTATATGCCTCATTATACGAAGGCTTTGGAAGAGCGGGGAGTGGCGCGGTTCCGCTATGTGCCGCTTCCGACGACGCCGGAGATCGAGGCGGTCGAAGCTCTCCGCGCCAGCAGCGGCATCATTATCGGGGGCGGGGATACGAACCTGTACGCGGATTATATCGTCGAGACCGGGATCGGCCCGGTGATCGCGGAGAGGCAGGCAGCCGGCATTCCGGTGGCGGGGTTTTCGGCGGGAGCGCTGCTCAGCCCGGACCGCTGCCTGATCTCGCCGAAGGATAACGAGGAGTCTGCTTATCAGGACCGGAGGGGACTCGGTCTGGTTCATGGAATCTCTATTGCCGTTCATTTTTCCCAATGGCAGGACGAGAAGCAGCTTCTGGCCTCTGCCGACAGATATCCCGATTATCGCGCCCATTACGGCGTGGATGAGGACTGCGGCCTGTACTTCCGCAATGGCGGGTTGGAGAGGACGGAGGGAGAAGGGGTGTTTGTTCTCGAGGACGGCGTGATCGGGAAGCTCGTTCTCTAGGTCCTGAAGAATGGAAAGTCATAAGCAAAAGAAATAGACTTAGATCATTGGCTTGATAAAAAATAGAAAACAACGCTTCGTTACCCATAAGTGACATTAACATCTTCTACATAAATGATCCCACCGGCATTTTCTTCCAGAGCGCGAAAAATAACGGGCAAAGCGGCTTGTTCAGGTGTGTTGATTTGGGTTTCCATTATTTGAAAAGCTCCGTTCGTCGTTTGACTCAGATCCGAAACAGTCGCATCAATAATGTCCTGTGGCATTGTAATAGTCGACATAAAGCTGGACCTTAGAT
>NZ_CBRA020000037.1:0-45038 GCF_000469945.2 Paenibacillus sp. P22
AGATGCAATCAAGCCCGAGCCAGGCTAATTTGGGACCTGCGGAGTGCTTCAGTTCTCCAACGATATCATGATGAGCGAGCTGGCGGACCGGTATGGCGGCCAGGCGGCGGTCCGGTTCTATGAGCAGTGCCGGGGCGCGGTAGGCTCGCTCGGCCGGCTGGCCGCCGCCGCAGGCCAATGGAACGACGGATTCCGGCCGGCTTCGAGCCTCTACGCCGCATCATCGGAAGCGGATGAAGCCAAGCTGGTGCGGGAGTTCCGGATGCTGGAGAAGAACGGCTTCCCCGTAGCCTGGGGCGCTTCCGCCGCCATGCCTTCCAGCGTTGCGGAGGCTTTTCCGGCCAGCATGACGACTTACGGCGACGCTCTGGCCAATCCGCCCCGGCTCGCGAGGGCGCTGCTGCGGATGGCGTCGGATAATGGCGTCCCCATCTTCGAGGAATCTCCTGTCCGCGAGGTGCGCCGGCGCGGCGGCAGCTGGGTCATCAGCGCGGGGGATGGAGAGGTGTCGGCCAGCCATATCGTCGTGGCGACCGGTTATATCCCGGGCATCAGCGCAGCCTCGGAGCTGAAGCCGATCCTGCGCCGGACCTACGCCCTGGCTACCCGGCCGGGCAGCGTGCCGACAGGCTGGCCGGAAGACAGCATGGTGTGGGAAACGGCCCGGCCTTACTTCTACTTCCGGACGACGCCGGACGGAAGGATCGTAGCCGGAGGGCTCGACGAGGACCGTCCTGACCCCGCCGGGGATGAGACGTTCCTGCGCGACCGCTCCGACATGCTGCTCTCCGATCTCAAGCGCTATTTCCCGGACGCCGAATTCGAAGCGGAATACGCCTGGTGCGGCACATTCGGCGAGTCGGCGGACGATCTTCCGTTCATCGGGGAAGACAAGGAGCAGCCCGGCATCTTCCACTCGATGGGCTGCGGCGGCAACGGCACCGTCTACAGTGCGCTGGCGGCCTCGATGCTGCTGGCCGCCCTTTCCGGAGAGAAGCATCCGCTGGCAGACATGCTGAATCCGCGCCGCATCATCCGCCAAGACGATGCCAGCGGCAAGCGCGGACGCTCGCTGCTCGCCTAAAGGAAGCCAAGGACTGCGGCCCAATCGGGGCTGCAGTCCTTTTTGACGCATGCCGCTCCCGGCTCTCCGCACTGATCGGGCGAGGCCAGGCGGTTATTTCTTGCCGATCCCCTTCTGCCATCGGACATGGCGCAGCTGTGTCAGCAGCCGGCTCCAAGCCCCGGAAGCCCCGCCGCTGCGCGGAAGCAGCTCGAGACCGGCGAGCGCCGCGATCCTCTCCGCCGTCTCGGCGACGCTCCAAGGCTCCGTATCGAGCTGCTCGGCGAAAGCATCCTGCTTCAGCTCGCGGACGCAGCGTCCGATCTGAGCCGCAGCCCAGGAACGGCGGCCTTCTCCCCGGGATCGCAGCCGGCGAAGCAGCTCTCCTTCGGAAGCGAGCAGCGCATAGTGGCGCAGATCCCTCCCGTCTCTGCGCAGCCGTCCCGCAATCTCCGCGAATATGAGCGGGTCCGTCACGGTCATCGGCACGAGCAGCACGCCGTCGTGAAGGTCGGCCAGATAGGACAGCATGTCGTAATTGAACCGCCTCCACAGCGGGAACTCCTGAAAATCCCCCTTTTGCAAGGAATCGGGCATGTTCGCCCTGATGTAGTAGCCGGCATTCTCCGGATCGAAGACATAGGAGCCCGGAAGCCTGCGGTGCAGCTCCCAGGCGGTCTGCGTCTTGCCGGATCCGAAAGCCCCGTTGATCCAGACGATCCGGCAGCCGCGGAACCCGCTATGGACAGCCTTCCTTTCTCCCGGTTCATTCACTTCATTTCAGCCCTTCCTTTAATCTCCATTTATGATAGTCTTGAAGCAATAAGACGAAGGAGGCCCCTCTTAAGTTGCCGGCAGGAGGCGGAAGACGACGCCCTCTCAGAGGTAAGTGCGGATCCCTGGGAAGGCAAGATCCGGGTACGAAGCTTCCGGTAAGCATCTCTATGAGAATACGCCTGCTTCTCTATGGGCATTACACCTGAAAGAAGGGAGGTCGGGCATGAACGACATCCAAGGGAGCTTCCAGCGGACAGATGGAGCCGAACGCAAGCAGCAGCTTGAACAACGGCTCGTTGCCTTACTCCTGTCCGATCCGCAGGCTCCCGCTCATCTCAGTCATTTGAGAGATCACGGCCCGCCAGGAGCCTGGCTGGCCGCCGGTTATGTCCGCAATCTGGTCTGGGACCGCCTGCATGACTACCGGGAACGCACGCCGCTTGAAGATGCGGACGTCATCTATTATGATCAGGAGCATCCGGACGAAGCGGAAGAAAAGGCATGGGAGCACAGGCTGGGCGCAGGCTGCCCGGAGCTGCGCTGGTCCTGCAAAAACCAGGCGCGCATGCATGTCGTCAGCGGACTCCCGCCTTATGGCGATGTCGCCGATGCCATGAGCTGCTGGCCGGAGACGGCAACGGCCGTCGCCGCCGCGATGAGGGAGGACGGCGCCATAGCCGTACTCGCCCCGCATGGCCTGGAGGATTTGTTCGGCCTCCGGCTGCGGCCAGGGCCCCGGCTGACAGATGCCGGGCTGTTCCTGCGCAGGACGCGCTCCAAGCAGTGGCTGGCCAAATGGCCCCGGCTGCAGCTGATTTCGGACAAGGACAAGAAGGAGGAGTTGACATGAGTCTGGCTTATTTCAACGGCCGGTTCGTCCCGCTGGAGGAGGCGGTCGTTCCGGTAGAGGAGCGCGGCCATCAATTCGGCGACGGCGTCTACGAGTACATGCGCTTCTACGACGGAAAGGGCTTCATGCTGGAGGAGCATCTCGACCGGTTCTACCGCAGCGCGGAGCTGATCCGATTGAACCCCGGCATCTCCCGCGCCGAGCTGCTGGCCGTCATGAGCGAGCTGCTGGAGAGGAGCGGGCTGCGCCATGCCGATATTTACATGCAGCTGACGAGGGGCATCGCCCCCCCGCAACCATCCGTTCCCGGATGCGCCTGCCTCTCTGTCCATGACGGTGAAGCCTTCCAGGAAAGTGGATCCCGAGCTGCGCAAGCAGGGCGCATCCGTCCTGCTGCATCCCGACGAGCGCTGGATGAACTGCCATATCAAGTCGCTCAATCTGCTCCCCAACGTGCTGGCCAAGCAGGCGGCCGTCGATGCGGGCTGCTTCGAGGCCGTGCTGATTCGGGAGGACGGATACATCACCGAAGGCTCCAGCTCCAACATGTACCTCGTCAAGGACGGCGCCATCCGCACCGCGCCGCTGTCCAATCGGATCCTGCCCGGCATCAGGCGCGAAGCGGTCCGCCGCATCGCGCTGGAAGCCGGCATCCCGTTCATCGAGGAGCCGTTCACGCCGGCCGAGCTGCTGGATGCCGATGAAGCGTTCCTGACCAGCACCGGCATCGAAATCATTCCGGTTGTGCAGCTCCACGGCCAGGGGCCGATCGGCTCCGGCGCGCCGGGCGGGACGGTCCGCGAGCTGCATCGCCTGTTCCTGGAGAAGACCTCGCTGCCGGCTTCGGTCTGATCCTGATTGTCCGCAGAAAAGAAGGCCGTCCCTCCAGCATGCGGAGGACGGCCTTCTCTTCTTATTCCATGCTATATTTATTGCTATTCCGCTCTCCCTCGACCGGTTGATTGCTTGCCAAAGGAAATCCGGATGAATATTCAGGGAGACAGCCTCAGCAGACGAAGGATGCCGTCCGGACAGCTCTTACATGCAGCTGCGGATGCGGGAGGACAGATTCTCGGCCAGGGCAGTCCTGCCGCGCTGGATATCCGCCTCGTATAGACGGAAGGAAATACGGGATTCATCCGTACCGAGCCACTCGGCAAAGCCGCCCGAACGGCGGTCGACCTCCATCAGCACATCCACGTACGCAGCCGAAGGGATGAAGACGATCTCCAGCTCGTCGAGTTTGCCGAAGCCCGACGCTCTGCCCGGAACCAGCTCGAATTCCTGCAGCAGAGACGTCCCATACCGGCTGTGGGGGGCATATTTGCATTCGACCTCGCGGGTGTGGAATCCGAGCGAGGACAACGCTTCCAGCACCTCGCCCACCAAAGGATGGGGGAGCACCTTGATGTAATCCTCGTCCGATGCGTCGAGAGAGCTCGCGATATCCAGCGCGGTCTTCAGCCAGATCTGCGTGCCGCCGGCGGTGATCGGCGCCGTCACCGGCAGCTGCCAGCGGAACGGAATCTCTTCCTTGCCCCCGGCTTTGACCTCGAATGCCGTGCGCAGGGGCAGCCTGGCGATCGCTGCGTTTTCCCGGACCTTCTGGTCATTCACTTCCTTGATGAAGGAGGTCATGAGCAGCAGCTCGATGCCGTTGATCTGCTGGGGTACCGCCCCTCCCGTCACGATGACCCGTCCGTTGATCTCATCCCCTGGACGAATGCCGCTGTAGGATACTTCCAGAACCGTATCGACCTTGGCCGACCCGATCCCGATTGAAGCCATCATATTCTTGAAAAAAGACATCCCTGCCACGCTCCTGCATCTGTATTCCCAGGATCTCTCGGCTGCACCGGGAACAGCTGGCGGTGTGGCTGCCGTCAGATCATGGATTGACAGGTAGTACGGCTCATGCCGTTCCAGGTTTCAGATCGGCAGCCGGCTTGCCGCGGGCTCCGGCATGCATGCAAAGGAACCGGCGGAAGCGCGCTCCCCCGGGTCCTGCCGCATGCTTGCTGCGGTGCTGGAATCATCATCATGTTCTTGCCCATCCCGATGTGTCTGTCTCGAGACCCGCATCATGCCCATCCCGTTCTTACTCCTTCTTTGGCGATGCGCTCCGCCACCAGCCGCCCGCCGATCGTCACGATCGGGGTGCCTCCGCCCGGATGGGTGGAGCCTCCGACATACCACAATCCGCCAAGGCGGGAATCCTTGCTCGGGTAGCGGAAGAAGGACTGGCGGAAGCCGTTGGAAGACATGCCATAGATGCTCCCCCTCCAGGCTCCGGTCCGGCGCTCCAGATCATCCGGCGTCTGAATCCGAAGCAAGCCTCCTTCCCGCCGGACAGCCGCTCCGATGCCGCGCAGGCCGCGGTCCTCCAGCAAGCCCAGGATGCGTGCGGCATATTCTTCCTTCCTGTTCTCCACGGAATAGCCGTCGCGCTGCGCGGGAGCGTTGACCAGCACGAACAGGCTTGACCTCGGAATTTCGCCCGCACCCGCCCTAACCGCCCCTCCGCCGGAACGGCAGACGTAGACGGCCGGCTTCTCCGGCAGAATTCCTTTGCGGAACAGGTCGTCGAATTCAAGATGGTACCGCTCGGGGAAAAAGACATTGTGATGCAGGAGCTGAGGGTAGTCGCTCTCCGCCCCGGCCAGCAGAACGAAGCCGCTGACGGAAGGCTCCAGCTTATGCAGCCTGGAGGTCATCCGTGAAGCTCCCGGATGGTCCGGAATCAGGCGGGGCACGGCCGCCAGCGCATCGGCGTTGACCACGACGGCGTCGGCCTCCCACAAGTTGCCGCCTTCGGTTTCTACGCCCGCCGCTTTCCCTCCGGCAATAAGAATCTCCTTGGCCGCGTCGCCGGCCGCGATGACGACCCCCAGTTCTCCGGCCAGCTTCGCGAAAGCCTCTACAATGGAGTACGTGCCTCCCTTGACTCCGAACACCCCTTGGCCGGCTTCGACATGAGCCATCATATTGAAGATGGACGGAGCGCGCTGCGGGGATGCGCCGACATAGGTGGCATAACGACCGAACATCGCCAATGTATGAGGATGGCGGAAATAGGTCCGGATCGTCCGGCTCATCGGGGTGAACGGACGAATCCGCCCAAAGCCGGCGAGCAGCGAAGGCTGCAGCTTGTCCCGCCAATCCAGCACGAGGCGGCTGAGAAACTCTTTGGAAGCCAGCTCATACAAGCGGGCGCTTTCCTTCATGAACGGCCGGTATTTCAGCGCGTCCTCCGGACTGTAGCGGGCAATCTGCTCCTCCATGTGACCGATGTCGCCGGTGACATCCACCACCGTCCCATCGTGGAAGGCATTGCGCGCGACGGGATCGAGCGGATAGAACTCGACATAATCCTCTCTGCGCCGTCCGGCCGCCTCGAACACCGAGTCGAAGACCGGCTGCATCGTCATCGTGCTCGGGCCGTTGTCGAACCGGTAGCCGGCTTCCTCCACGCGCTGCAGCTTGCCGCCGGGGCGGGGCTCCTTTTCGACGACTGTCACGTTCCATCCCTGAAGGGCCAGATGGATCGCGCAGCTGAGCCCTCCCAGGCCGGCGCCCACGACAACGGCTTTTCGGCTTCCGCTCATGCGTACCGCCTGCCTTTCCATTCGTAGCCGCTTCCGGCATAATGGACCCTCGCCGAATCCAGGCCGATGAAAATCGTCAGCACGATGCTGGCGGGCACGAACATGCCGTACCAGGCCGGAAGTCCGCTGGATAGATCCGCCGCCGTCTTCACCGCCATGCCCAGCGCCGCCGCGGACGCGGCCCAGCCCAGCCAGAGAGGAGCCGCCCCGGAGACGGCCCATGCCGCCAGTCCGCCCAGCAGAGCGGCAGGAGGCGCCAGATAGAGCAAGGCATAGACGATGAATACGAATCCCATCAAGGGAAGGCTTCTCCCGAGGCCGGGGAACAGGTTTTTGCGGTAGCCGCTCCATACTTCGCCCGGGCTGCGGTACATGCGCATGGACGCTACCCGGTCGATCCGGGCGAGCCGTACCGGCTCGCCCCGGAGCTTCGCCTGGCGGATCAAATCCATATCGTCCAATAGAGACTCGCGGACCGCCCCGTGCCCGCCCATTCTCTCGTAGCTCCGGGCTTCGACGAAAATGAAGGCGCCGTTGGCTGCGGCGAAGCGCGGATCGTCCGAGCGGGAGACGAGCCGCAGCGGCAGATGGATCAATATCGTGAACATCATCATGGATACGACGAGCCGCTCCATCCAGCCTCCGGTTTCCTGCCGGGGAAATCCGCTGACGAGTCCGCTCCGCTGAAGCGAGGCTTCCGCCGCGGCTGCCTCCAGCGCGTCCGGACCAAGCCGGACATCGGCGTCCACGAACAGCAGCCATCGGCCTGAAGCGGCCTCCGCCAGCTGGGAACAGGCATGGGACTTGCCCATCCAGCCTTCAGGCAGCGGTCCGCCCTGCAGCAGCTTCACCCCTGACTCCGGATCGCCGGCAATCCTGCTCACGATGCTCGCCGTCCCATCCTCGGAATGGTCGTCAAGCACCAGAATTTCATGCGGCCGCCCGCGCAGCGCCAGCAGCGACTGCAGGCAATCTCCGATATTCCTTTCTTCATTGCGGGCCGGCACGAGAATAGAGATATCACTCGGCATTACTTTGTAACCCTCTAGAGGAATGTCCGCTCTGGCTCTGGCTCTGGCGCTTCCGACCCGGCTCTCGGCTTCCTTCTTGTTCCGGCCTCCCGCCTCTTGCCGGCCCCCCCTGTGCCTGCTTGGCTCGCCAAGCTCCACAAGGTAACGGCGGTTCCACAGCACGAACAGCAGCTGGACTGCGAGCGCGCCCGTCAATGCCGCGAGAATGGCTGCCATGGCCGGACCCCCTTCTTGAGCTTCCGGTACCGGTCCGCTGTCGTTCTCCTGCCGCCTTCCCAGACCGCCTCATATCCGTTCCCGGTCCCGGGCAGCGGGCATTCCGCAAGAATCCTCCGCTGCTCGGCCGCCTGCTCCCGGAGCAGGACTTCGACCTCGGACGCGGCCTCGCTGCGGTCCATGCGGCTCCAATCCCGCCTCACGGGCTCGCCGAAGCGGACAGCCGCAAGGGGCTTCTGGTGATCGCCGAGCAAATAGCGCAGCGTGACCGGCCTGAGCTCGGCCCACCCGGCCCGGCGCATCAGATGGCCGATTCCGCTTGCAGCCCGAATGTCCGCATCCGGAGACATGATGGCTCCCTGCGGAAAGACCCACACCGGCGCCCCCGCCTGCAGAAGGCTTTCCGCATAGCTCATCGATTCCAGCATGTCCCGCGGCCGGCCGCGGTTGACCGAGAACGCCCCGATCTTCCGGAAGAAAGGATAGTTCCTGAGGCCTTGCTCATCCATCATGATGTAATGGTCCAGCCGGGACAGCTGCTCCGTCAGCTGGAACAGCACAAGCCCGTCCCACCAGGACACATGGTTGCAAACATAGAGCACGGGAACGCCGGCGCCTGTTCCTTCCCGGTCTCCTTCCATGTCTCCCGATACATACAGGCCGTGCAGATATCTCGGGAACAGGTAGTGCTGCTGATAGCGGAAAAACAGCCGCCGGAACCATGTCTTCTTATCGGCCTGAATCAAAGCGGACCCTCCCTTCGGCGGCCGCCATGACCAACAGCGACAGCAGAAATACAGGCATCATGCCTGCCTTGGCCGCGAGCAGCCCGAACAGCAGCAGCATTCCCTGCATGACCCGCAGCGCGGCAAAACGGGCTGAAGCAAGCACATTGCCGGAAGGCAGCAGCAGGGACAGGAGCGCCCCGACGACGAACCAGCCGGCAAAATTGGCGGCCGGGATGCCGTAGTAGGCTCCGCCGTCCTGCCAGTGCCAGAACCCCCCGCGCCTCCGCGACAGGATCCAGCACCAGATCGAGCAGCACGACCCATGCGCCCGTCTCCAGGGCGCGGACAAGCCTGCCCCGCGAGCCCGACAGGAGGGCGCCGTTCAGAATGACTCCGACCCATGCCAGCCCCATCGTCCACGGAACGCCGCCGAGCAGCGATCCCAGCGTATTTTCGTAGCGGTAGGTGCCGAAGGGGAATCCGGTATGCACGCCTGCATACTCCACCGCGAAGGTGCCTGCCGCAATGCCGGCGGCGGACAGAGCGAGACGGCTCCAGCCGACCGGCCGGGAGAGAGCTTCATCCCGATGCTTCGGAACTGCGCCTATTCCGGTCGCGGCCAGCTCGCACAGACAGAGCGCGTAGAGGACCAGAAACACTCCATTGGAGAACTCAAGCGGCTTCGGCACCTCGGAGAACACCATCAGCAGGAAGCCGACGGAGTACCAGACGGCGAACAGAGCGGTAACGGGATATGCGGATGCAAGCCGCCGAAGAGCGGCCCGCTGCCCTTTTCCCGATGCCCGCCCTTGCCCCTCTTCTCTCGCTTGCCGTTTTTGCCTTTCTTGCCGTTTCTGGCTGCCAGGCCGTTCCTGGAGATTCTGAAGGCCGCTGTCCATGTGCCCCTCCCGTTCCGTGCTTCTGGAAGGATGGACGGGAAATGTCTCCTCCTGCGCGGGGCGGCTCATTGAGCCAGCCTCTCCGGAGACGAGGGCTGCATTCCGGCTTCCTCCTCCGCCGTAAACCCTTCTCCCGGATCGGCGGCTTCCCGCTCCGCCTCGGCCATATCGGCCATCACCGCCCGGAAAATCGTCTTTTTGGCCTCGTCGCTCACATACGCCCGCTTGCCGTACACATCGTATCCGTTCTCTTCCACCGCGTGCAGAATGGCAAAATAGTAATGCGCGGCGAGGCGGATAGCGAACGCGCTTTCCTGGGGATACGAGGACAGATGGGCGAGGCCGCGCCCGAACCACTCCCGGGCCGTCCCGGCAAGCTCGCCGAGCAGCCGGCGGAACGCCGCGTCCACCTCTCCGGCCTCGAACATTTCCTCCGAATACCCGCAGCGCCTCATCAGCTCAAGCGGGATGTACCGCCTTCCAAGACCTCGGTCTTCTCCGACGTCCCGGATGATGTTGACGATCTGCATGCCTTTGCCGAGCCAGATCCCCGCCTCGACGATGTCCCTGTCCGGGCTTTCGTGCAGGACGGGAAGCAGCATCTCGCCGACGGAGCCGGCGACTCGGTAGCAGTAATCCTCCAGCTGATCCAGCGAGTCGTAATGGGTCTGGACACGGTCCAGCCGCTGTCCGCTCATCTGGGTCAGGAACGGCTCCTTCGCGAGCGGGAAGCTGGCCATCAGCCAGCGCAGGGAGGGCCAGATGAAGTGGCCTTCCGCTTCGTCGAGATTGCCGAACAGCGCCTCCAGCTCGTCCAGACTGTAATCGGCCTTGTCCGGCTCGTCTACGGAATCGTCGATCATCCGGCAGAAGGCATAGATGACGAAAACAGCCTCGCGACGGGGCGAGGACAGCAGGCGGAAGGCTTCGTAAAAGCTGGCTGAGCTTCTTTTCATGACCTCCTCGCATGAGGCGGCCAGCCGCGGATTCAACATGGTTCCAGCTCCTTTGCGATTTGTTGGGCGAGCAGGCGCGCGCCTTGCATGACAATCGGAATGCCCCCGCCGGGATGGACCGAAGCTCCGACCGCATACAGCCCCTCCACCGGAAGCGGCTTGACTTGAGGACGGAAGCTGCCGGACTGAGTCAGCACCGGAGCGATGCCGAAGCTGCCTCCCCGGTAAAGGCCGTCGCGGGCGGCATCGCGCGGCGTCCGGATGCGGCGCCAGCGGATGCTTTCCCGCAAGCCGGGGAGCAGCAGCCTCTCGGCCCGCTCCAGCACGCGTCCCGCCAGCGCCTCGCCCGCACCGTCCCAATCCAGAGCCTCGTCGGCCGGCACGGGGACGAGGAAGTACAGCGCGCTATGCCCATCGGGAGCGGCATCCGGGTCGATGGCGGCAGGGTTGAACATGTAGAAGGAGGGCTCCTCGGACAAGCGTCCGCGCCGGAACACATCCTTCATATGGTCTCCGTGGCGCTCGCCCAGGAAGAACTGATGAACGCCGGCATGGTCCCATCGCCTTGCCGTCCCGGCATAGATGAGCAGGCAGCCGGAGGATGGGCGGAAGCGGCGCGGCTTGCCGCGCCATCCTTCCAGCAGCCCGGCCAGCGCCGGATAGTCTCCATTGAACACGACCGCATCGTAGGCGAGCTCCTCCCCGCCGGTCCGGATGCCCGTGCAGCGTCCGCCCGATACGACGACCTTGTCCACCGGAGCCGAGCAGCGGATGAGAATGCCCTGGTCGGCGCAGGCCTGCTCAAGCACAGGCGCCAATCCGGCGTACCCGCCTTTCAAATACCAGATGCCGTGCTTGTGCTCGCTGTAGGGAATCAAGCCGTACAGAGCCGGGGCCTCCTGCGGCGATCCTCCTATGTACAGCGACTGCAGGGAGTACGCCTCGCGGATCCGGCGGCTGCGGAAGTAGGAGCCCGCCCAAGGATCGATAGCCCGGTAGGCTCTCGAGCGAAGCAGGAATTTCAGGTTGGCAGGCGTCAGGAAGGAACGGATGCCGGGGAACGAACGGGATAGAAATGCGTCGAAGCCGTATTCGAACAGCTCCTCCATATCCTCCATGTACCGCCGGAAGTCAGCCCCTCCGCCGGAATACGCTCTCTCCAGATTGGCCTCTTGCAGGCTTCGATCCTGCCACTTGGTCCAGCGCGTTCCGTCCGGGTAGTAGAAGTCGTACAGCGGATCGCAGCGAAGCAGCTGCACGGCATCGTCCGGCACTCCGGCTTCGGAGAGAATCTCCCTCAGCAGCTCCGGCAGCAGGACGATCGTCGGCCCCCGGTCGATCCGGTACATGCCCGACTCGTCCGATTCGTAGGCCAGCCGTCCTCCCGGCGCCGCCTCCTTCTCGTAGACGTCGATGTCATGTCCCTGCCGGCGCAGCAGCAGCGCCGAGACCAGCCCGCCGACTCCGGCACCGATGACGGCGATCCTCATCGTCCCGCCCTCCTCGCCTGCAGCGGCGCATGGGCATCCGTCCGAGCCTGCCGTTCATATTGCCTCAGCAGAAGCTCCGAGCTGATCATCGCCGACTGCATGATCGTCGGCAGCCCGCTGCCGGGATGGGTGCCTCCGCCGACGAGGAAGCAATGCTCCGCATCCTGGAACTTGTTATGCGGCCGCATATACATCATCTGATCCAGGCTGTGGGCGAGATTGAAGGTCGCTCCCCGGTAGACGAACGATTCCCGCTCCCAGTCCGCAGGCGTATGCATCCGCTCCTCCTCGATCAGGCTGTCGACCTCCGCAAGGCCGCTCTCCCGGGCGAGAACGTCCAGCATCCTTCTGCGGATGCCGGGCGCTTCCCGCTCCCAGTCGATTCCCGACCGGTTATTAGGCACCGGCATCAGCAGATACACGGCCGATTTCCCTTCCGGGGCCAAGGTTGGATCCAGCCGCGACGGATTATGGATATAGACGGACGGGTTCTCCGACAGCCGCAGCCGCTTGGTCATGTCATCCACATTGAGGCGGTAATCTTCGGCGAACACGATCTTGTGGTGGGGAAGCTGCAGCGGAGCCCCGATGCCCAGATACAGCAAGAATGTGGAGAGGCTCAGCTTCTTTTTCTCCAGCCGGGCCGGCGCATGGCGGCGAAGCTCCCCGGGCTCGAACAGCGTGCTGACGGCATGCCCGTAATCGGCGCCGATGACGACGTCGTCCGCTTCGACGACCGTACCGTCCTCCAGGCGGACTCCGGCTGCGCGGCCAGCGCTCAGCAGCACCCGTTCGGCCCCGATCCCGGTTCGGATGACGCCTCCATGCTCCCGCGTCACCTCCGCCATCGCCTCGCAGATGCGGTTCAAGCCTCCGACCGGATGATAGAGTCCGTATTCATGCTCCAGGAAGCTCAGCATCGTGAAGGCTCCGGGACATTCCCAAGGCGACATGCCGAGGTATTTGGACTGGAAAGAGAACGCCCAGCGCAGCCGCTCATCCGTAAAATACTTGGACAATCGGCTGTGGACGGTGTCCAGAACATCCATCTTCGGGAGCGCGCGCAGCATCCGTCCCGACAGATAGTCGGACCGCCGCGAGAACGGCTGCCGCAGCAGCGGCATGAGACCGGCAAGCTTTTTGCGCTCGCGCTCCATGAACCGGAGGTAGTTCGCCCCATTGCCCGGGAACAGCTCCTCGACATGGGCCGCCGTTTCCTCGTGGCTGCCTCCGGGAGAGAATTCCTTCTCTCCGAATTTCAACGTATACAGAGGATCGACCCGCTTCAGCTCCACATAATCCTGCAGCCTGCGCCCGCTGCGCTGGAACAGCTCCTCCATGACGGGAAGCATCATGAGGAACGTCGGACCGCGGTCGAAGCTGTACGCTCCCAGACGCAGGCCCGAGGTTCTCCCTCCTACATAGGGCTGCTTCTCCACGACAGTCACGTCCACACCTTGGGAGGCCAGCAGCATCGCTGCCGCCAGCCCGCCCGGTCCGGCGCCGATTATGACAGCCCTTTTTCCCACAACCATCCCATCACCGCTCCCATTATCCGATCTGGCCCTGAAAATAGACATAAAGGAAAGCTTAACCATACCCATTAATTAACCCAACGGTATAATTATCAATCAGGACTATTTCTCTTTCCATCCGGATTTTCCTGCTTGTCCGCAGGCGGGCATGAAGATAAGTTTTTAAAGCTTGTACTTGCAGGATATGAGCCGGAGATGCGATTGAGAACGGAAGGACGGAATCGGGGATATGACAACGGGGCAGCCGCAGAATGAGCGGGAGCAACTCGAGGCGCAGCTGAATGATTTCCGGACGCTGATCATGCTCATGCTCTCAAGCGCGAGAATGGATCCGAGCTCCCGGAAGCGAGGCCGAACAAGCAAGTGAGTTCACAAAGAGCGGCAAGCAATTCTACCCTCCATACTTCCACAAAAAGTAAGAACCCGCAAGCAGAGTACCCTCTCTGCCGCGGGCTCTGCCCTCTTTTCATCAGCAAATGCGCGCTTTCTTGGCCAGCGAAAGCCCCGGACACAAGGCCACGGCAACGGGATGAACGGACCGGTCTGCCGGAAAAGACGGCTTTCTCCGAGAGGAGGGAGAGAAACGCCTCGATTCGGCCCGCTCGCCCGTCGTGCCTTACGCCTCCCCTTCCCTTCGCCATTCTTCCGGCAGCAGCCGCTGATAGCGGGGCTGCATATAGCGGTCGTCCACGAGCAGCAGGACGCCGGTGTCGCTCTCGGAGCGGATGAGGCGCCCGCCGGCCTGCAGAACCTTGCTGATGCCGGGATAGACATAAGCGTAATCGAAGCCGCTCCTTCCTTGCTTCTTCTCGTAAGCGGCAAGCAGGTCGCGTTCGGGACCGAGCTGGGGAAGCCCGACGCCGATGACCGCGACTCCTTCCAGCCGTTCGCCGGCGAGATCCACGCCCTCGGAGAAGATGCCGCCCATGACGGCCATGCCGAGCAGGGCATCGCCCCCGGGCTCCGGAGGCTGGTAAGCGGCGAGAAAGCGGTCCCTCGCCTCCTCGTCCATGTCGGGCCTCTGAAGGCGCAGCCGCAAACCGCGCTCCTTGCCCCCGCTTCCCGCCCGCGCAGGGAACAGCGCTTCTTCCGCAGGCTCTCGGGCATCGGCAGCCTCGCCTTCCGCATGCAGGACCGACCCTTTGTCCCCGCTTGCTTCCTCTTGCCCGCTCGGATTCTTGCCCCCACTCGCTTCCTCTTGCTCGCTCGAACCTTCCGCCGGGTTGGTTCCGGAAGCCTTCACGGAATCGGCGCCAGCTTCACCCGCTTCCGCACCATCCGGCAGCGCGGCGGCGCTGCCGGGATTCAATTCCAGCAGAAGCTGTTCGTATAAGGCGTTCATATAAGCATAGGAGGGAAAGAAGGCGAGCCAGTTGCCGCCCTTCTCCCGCACCGCTTCAAGCAGCAGGCGGGCCAGCGGCTTAAGCGTGGCGCCGCGGTCGGCATAACGCGTGGACAGCGGCACGAGGCGGACCTCAAGCTGCTCCCGTCCGAACGGGGACGGCAGCGTCAAGGAGCGATCCTCCTCCATGGCGCCAAGCTGATCCATATAGAAGGGCAGCGGCGACAGAGTCGCGGAGAAGAACACGCGTCCTCCGTAGGCCTTGCCCGTCTGCTGCAGCAGACGGGATGGATCGAGGCACATGATTCTCGCCTTCACGCCGCCCCTTGCCAGCTCGGCCATCGCAACGAACCGCTCGTCCATCCACTCCCCGGCAGCTGCGAACGCCTTGGCTGCCCAGTAGGCTTCAAGCAGCAGCGCCGCGGTCTCCGCTCCGCCCTCATCCCCGCCTGCCGCCAGATGCGGCTCCGCCTGCGCGATGAACGCATGGACCGACTCCAGCAGCTGCTGCGGAGGAGCTTCCGACACATACGCGCCGGGACCTGCCGGACGCAGCCCGCCCTCTCCCGCTGCAGCTCCAGCCTCCGCTTCCTTGCGCAGAGCGATGAACGCCGCGTTGACGCCCTTGGCAGCGGCGGACAGCCCGGCGGACAAACCCTTGTAGGCGCGCTGCAGCGCCAGGAAAGGCGCCTTGTCCAGCTCCGCGCTGTACATGGAGCGGGCGCGGTCGGGCAGATTATGGGCCTCGTCGACGAGCAGCGCGGTCCCCTTGGCCTGCTCGGCCAAAAACCGCTTCAGCGAAACCTTGGGATCATAGATGTAGTTGTAGTCGCAGATGACGGCATCGGAGGCATAGGCCGCCTCAAGGGAAAATTCGAACGGGCACACCCGGTGCTTGAGCGCGTACCGCTCGATGACCTCGCGCGTCATCAGCGTCTCATGCTCCATCAGATCCAGCACCGCGCCGTTGATCCGGTCGTAGTATCCGTCCGCGAACGGGCAGTCCTCCTTGCGGCAGCTGACGGTCTCCTGCAGGCAGATCTTCTCCTTTGCCGTCAGCGTGACGGCATGGAGCTTCAACCCCTGCTCTTCCATGCGGCGGACCGCATCCTCGGCGGCAGTCCGCGTCGTCGTGCGCGCCGTCAAATAGAACAGCCGTGAAGCCGCGCCCGTTCCGAGGGCGCGCACAGCGGGCCAGAGCACCGACATCGTCTTGCCGATGCCGGTAGGGGCTTTGGCGAAAAGCCCGCCCTTATCCTCCAGCGTCTTGTAGACGGCGGCGGACAGCTTGCGCTGGCCGGGACGGAAGCCCTGGAACGGGAACTCCAGCCGCTCCAGGCTGGCATTCCGCTCCAGACGATGCCGGCGCAGCATCCGGGCGAAGGGAGCGTACTGCTCCAGCATCCAGAACATTCCCTCCCGCAGCTCGTTCAGCCCGAAGCTCCGCCGGATCCGGAATACCGCTCCCGAGTCGGCCTGCACATAGGTGAGCTGAACATCCATCCGTTCCAGGCCTTGCTGCATGGCATAGATATAAGCGTAGCCCCGGGCTTGCATCCAGTGGACCCGGTGGCCTTCCCCTCCCAGATCCTCCAGCCTCCCGGAAGTAGACTTGATCTCGTCGATGACGGGACCGCCTTCTGCGGCGAGCAAGCCGTCGCAGCGCCCCTCCACGGTCCATTCCACGCCGCCCAGGGCCAGCTCCATGCGAAGAAACACCTCGCGCTCGCTGCCTTCTCCATATTCGGCCTGCACCGCTTTGTGGATCCGCGTCCCTTCCGTCAAGGAGGTCAGGCTGCGGAAGCCAGTCTCGATGCTGCCGCTGCGGCATGCATATTCGGCCAGCGCCCTTACCGCGATTCGAACCGCCGGCGCGGTTTCTGCAGCTTCCGGTTGTCTCAACGCTTCCGGCGCTTCCGATATATCCGTCGCTGCCGGCGTGCTCATCGCTTCCGGCGCTTCGGCTGCTTCAAGTCTCCCCAAAGCTTCCGGCTTGTCCATCTCTTCCGCCGCTACAACCGCTTCCGGTTTCACCGGCGCTTCCGGCGCTTCTGCCGCATCTGCAGCTTCCGATCCTGCCGGCGCTGCCGCAGCCTGCTTCGGTCCGCTCCCATCCGTTCGGCGGGCTTGCTCCGTTCCGCTTTCCTCCGCTCCAAGCCGTTCCATCCGCGCCGTCCCCTTTCCGTCTCCTTCTGCGAACACTCGTTCCTCCATTGTAGCATGGACCGGCACTTTGCACGATCCCGCCGGCCCGTCCCGAATCGTCGCCCGCTCCGGACTTGCCTCCGCCGTTCAGGCGGGCTCGACCTCCCGCCGGGAACCGAAACCGGCGCGTCGCCATGCGCCGTGCCGGGTAAGAGGGGACATGCTTGCTTTCTTCTTTTCCTTCCAGAACCTGCGAAAACAACCCAACGGAAACAAAAAGAGTTCAAGGAGGTTTTATCCATGGGAACCTATATCGAAGTTGAGCCGAACGTCCGCCTGTACGTCGAGGATCTCGGCCAAGGACATCCGGTCGTGTTCCTGCACGGCTGGCCGGCCAGCCAGCGCATGTTCGAAACCCAATCCGTGCTTCTGCCGAAAAACGGATACCGCTACATCGGCATCGACTTCCGCGGCTTCGGCAAATCCGACTCTCCATGGGAAGGCTATGATTATGACCGCATGGCGGACGACGTGAAGGCCGTCGTGGACAAGCTCGGCCTCTCGTCCTTCACCCTGCTTGGATTCTCCATGGGCGGAGCTATTGCCGTACGGTACATGAGCCGCCACCGGCAGCACGGCGTAGAGCGCCTCGTTCTGGCTGGCGCCGCCGCGCCGCGCTTCACGCAATCCGAGAGTTTCCCTTATGGGACGCCGCCGGAGAAGGTCGACGAGATGATCGACGACACTTACCGGGACCGCCCGGCGATGATCAGCGACTTCGGCGCCAAGTTCACGCTCAAGAAGCCTTCGCCTTCATTCGAGGCCTATATGTCGATGCTTTGCCTGGAGGCGACCGCGCATGGCACGATCCGGGCGATGGAATCGCTCCGCGACGAAGACCTGCGGCATGATCTCTCGAACATCAGCGTGCCGACATCGATCTTCCAGGGAGTCAAGGACGAGATCTGCCCGTTCGAGCTGGCCGAGGAGACCAAGGCGCGCATCCACGGCTCCACCATGATCCGCTTCGAGGAAAGCGGCCATGCGATGCTCTACGATGAGCCGGCCCTGTTCAACGAGTCTTTGCTGGATCTGCTGAGAGCCGGCAGCGGCGCGGCAGCGGCGGGACGCGTACTCTAGCCTTGGCGCTCCGCCCCTTTTCCTTCCCGGCTGTCGGAGAGGAAGCGCGAATTCCATGCGCCTGCGGAGATGAAAAGCCCCTTTCCGGGGCTTTTTCCTTTCCTTCTCCATAAATATTGCGGCTTATCGTCACATTCGCTGTTCCATCGAGCCTGCGGCTGTGCTACGCTGAGGAAACTAGATTCCACTGGAACGGGATGTATGACGTGACAGCCTTTACCTCTACCTATATCGTTCTGACGGCTCTGGCCGGCGTCCTGAACGTTTTTGTCGCCCTCTATGCCCTGATGAGCAGGGCTTTGTTCTCGGGCAAGCTCGTCTTCATCCTGATGGCGCTGGCCAATTCCTTCTATACGTTCGGAGCCGCATTGGAGAAGACGTCCGAGACTCTTGACGGCATGATGCTCTGGACGACCGTCCAGTATGCCGGGATGCCTTTCTCCGCGGTGCTCACCTTGCTGCTCGCGCTCCACTTTCTCGGCAAGGCCGACCTGATTCCCGCTTGGGGACGCTGGCTTCTGTTCGTCATCCCCTCCATTACCTTTCTCCTTGTTCTGACCAACAGCCATCATCATCTTTTCTACCAGGACATCTA
The DNA here is from genome assembly GCF_000469945.2 of Paenibacillus sp. P22. Classification (NCBI taxonomy): domain Bacteria; kingdom Bacillati; phylum Bacillota; class Bacilli; order Caryophanales; family Paenibacillaceae; genus Paenibacillus; species Paenibacillus sp. P22. Next base: position 18,373 of record NZ_CBRA020000037.1, read on the forward strand.
CTTCCATAGGGGTCTGTCCACGCCGACGATGGATTTCACGATGGGCGAATGGTACGTGGTCCATGGCTGCTACACCTTCGGCACCCTTTTCGCGGCTCTCTGCCTCATGTTCCAGGCGCTGCTCCGTCCCGGGAACAAAGCTTACCGCCGCCAGCTGATCGCTTTGTTCGCGGGAATCCTGCTTCCGATTACAGCCTCGCTCCTCTACTTGCTGGGCTTCAGTCCGAACGGAGTCGATCCCGTGCCGGTCGTGCTCTGCTTCACGAGCCTTCTGTTCGTCTATGCCTTCCTGTCCACGGACAAAATGGCCCTGCTTCCCGTCGCGCGGGAAAACGTCATGGAGAGCATGGGAGAAGGCGTGCTCGTGCTGGACGCTTCCTGGCGCCTGCTCGACAGCAACCGTTCCGCCCGCGTTCTGCTGCCCGCGCTGGCGCGCTCCGCCCTGGGGCAGAGCCTGGGCAGCCTCGAGCTTCCGGACGGAGCCGCCGCCGCCTTCCGCAGCGCCTGGGAGCAGCCGGGCAAGCCTTATTCGTTCGCTAGCCCTCCGCTGCCGGGCGAAGAGCCTCGCTGGTGCGAGGTCTACGCCGCTCCCATCTCGAGAGGCGGGGGACAAGCCGGCGGCTGCCTGCTTGTGCTGAGCGACATCACGGAGAGGCGAAGCCTGCAGGAGGAGCTCAAGCGGCTGGCCTCCCGCGACCCGCTGACGGGAATTCTCAACCGCGGCGCCTTCATGCGCGAAGCGGAGGAAGCGCTTGGCCGCTGCTTCGGCGACGGACTTCCCGTCTCGATGATTCTGTTCGACATCGACCACTTCAAAGGCATCAACGACACGCTCGGTCATGAAGCCGGCGATTCCGCCTTGCTGCACGCCGTCTCCGTATGCAGCTCTCTGCTCGGCCCAGACGTCCTGTTCGCGCGCTACGGCGGCGAAGAATTCGTGCTGCTGCTGCCCGGCATCGACAGCTTCACGGCCGAACAGCTGGCGGAATCCATCCGCATGGCGCTGGAGAGCACTCCTGCCCTCGACCCGGACGGACGTCCGCTCGGCATCCGGGCAAGCTTCGGCGTCGCCGGCTTCGGCAGGACGGCGCTGCCCGTGCAGGATGGCTACCGGGCGTTGTTCCGCTCCGCCGACCAAGCTCTTTATGCAGCCAAAGAGCAAGGAAGGAACCGCGTCATCTCCGCTCCGTCTTCATGAAGCTCCCTGTCCCGAAGCCGAATCTCCTTTCGGGCTGCCGCCGGCATGACGCTCCTCCAATCTTGCCTTTCGGAGGGAAGGGTTGCGCTCTCTTTATAACCGAGTATAATAGTCGGTATAAATGGGTTTGGAGAACAGGAGAGAAGCCGATGACGAATGCGCAAAAGTATGCTCAGTGGATGGATGACCAGCTGGATCTGTACAATTACGCGGTGCGGATCGGCGACGATCCATGGCGGCGCGAGCTGCTGCAGCAGCTGCAGGACAAAGAAAGCTTCCAGGAGCAGCTGCTCCGGGATGAGGCCCGTTCGAAGCTCTGGAGCGAATTCGAGGAAATCAACCGCAGGCTGGAAGGCCTATACGGCCGCCTGAAGGAAGCGGAGAACGACGAGATTCGCGCCCGGCTGTGGGAAGCGGCCTGGAAGCTCCGCAAGGAACGCTCGCGTCTGGCCGCCCGCCTCCGCCAGAGCGCAGAGGAAGTTAGCCGGCAGCCAGGCAGGAGCAGCCTGAAAGGGTAGGAGATAAAAAAAGGGTATCCAGCCGCAGCCGGCCGGATACCCTTTTGCATTTGTTTTAGGCGTTCAGCCCGGATTGGCCGCTTGCCTTGCCGCCTTCCGGCTCGGGATCGTCCTGCTGCTCGACCTTCTCGCTCGGCACTTCGGCGCCTCCCTTGCCGACTTCGGCCTCCTCGCTCTCGACTTCCTCGCGCACCGACTTGTCCTTCTCTGCGAATGATTCCATGTCCTCATCCCTTTCCCGCATAGTAAGCCTCATGTTCTTCCTTCAACGGTTTCCCGGATTTAGAAACGCCTTCCCTGTCTCGCTGTTCAAAGAGCGTTCCCGAACGATGGCAAGCCCATACCGGAATCATCGGCGCAAGAGGACTTCACGGCTGGACGGGGCGGCGACATCGCTCGCCGCGAGCCTGGGCACGGGGCGGAGGAGCCGCCGGCCATAAAAAAGCCGGCCCGGAAAATCCGGCCGGCTGTCGAGCACTCAGTTGTACTGCATCGGAATTTGCTTGCTTCTCCAGAGACTCAGCTCATCGGTCAGCTTGCCGCCATTGCGGTCGGAGACTTTGAGGAAGTTGGACAGCTTGAGCAGCAGCGGGCTCTTGGAGACATCTCCGTCCGCCACGGCTTTCTTGTAGGCTTCAACCGCCTTGGCATCGATGACTTTGCTCTCGTAATCGAACAAAGGCGTGTTGTTGCTGCCATAAAAGACGTTCCACTTGGTCAGGCGGTACATGGACTCCACCTTGGCCTTGCGGTTCGAGGACGGATAGCTGCGCAGGAATTTCTCCTGGGCCAGGTTGCGCTGCAGCAGCTCTCCCCAGCCGATGATGATCGCCGCATCTCTAAGCGTCGGCTTCGACGTCTCGAGGGACATCATCGCGATATATGCGGCGATATCGGCCCCGACATGGGATTTGTAGGCTTCATAGGACACATAATCGATTTCGGGGAAGTACATTCCTTCCGCCGTGGAGATGCGGTAGCCTTGGCTGCGGGCTTCGCCGAGCAGCTTCTTCGTCTTCTCGTCGGCCGCGTTTTTGATCAGCGAATCGATCGAGCCGCTGCTTCCCTTGCGCCAAGCCGCGTCGATCGACTTCTGCACGGAGCTCGCGGCGATGCGGTCCTGCAGCGATTCCAGCCCGGCAGTCTGCGCATTCTCCAGACGCAGCACCATCATGGAGGCCGTCCATTTGTCGGCTTCGCCAATATGCTTGTTCAAATAGGCAACGGCCTGGCCCAGCGTTTTGGAGCTGGATGCCAGCCTGATATATTCGTTGTACATCTTCTTGATCGCTGCCGCATTTCCGGGAACGGCGGTTATGGCCGCTTCGCCTGCTGCGGGTGCCGGCTGGCCTTCGAGGGCAAATACAGCGCCGCCTCCGGAGAGAGCCATCGTCAAAGCCAAAAGAGAGCCTGCGGTTCGTTTCCAAGTCTTGTTCATCATGTTGTTCCTCCCTGATCATTCCGCTTTTGCTTCAGGTGCGCACCCTGCTTACCCTTTCAGACGGTATATACACGGGAAGGTTGCAAGAGAATCAAAGTCCGCTCCGCATTCATGCGAGTCATGCCGGTTCAGCGGCCCGCATACCCTATTAGGGACAGGTATCCAGCAGCATCGAGACGGAGGTGAATGCAATGGCATGCGAAGTAACATGCGAGGTCAGCAGCTGCAAGAACTGGTCTCTCAACAACGTCTGCGCGGCGGCAGCGATCACAGTGGCGCTGTCCGGCGAGCGGACGGACCGCAAGGCCGAGGAAGCGGGCTGCCGCACGTTCGAGCCCAGACAGCAGGAAGCTACCGCCTGATTTCCTTCTTCTCCGCTCTTCCGAAGCGGCGTGCAGGCTTCATGCGCTCAACTGCCGGCAGTTGGAACGGTGCCGGCCGAGCCGGCGGCGGTCGAAAGCCTGTCGGTCTGCCAAACGACAAAAAGGCGCCTAGGCGCCTTTTTGTCGCGGCATTTATTTCTGCAGATCCAGACAGCCGCTCAGAGGAGCCGGTTCAAAGCCTGGGCTTCGACTTCCAGCTGCTCCGCAGCATCTCCGATCGAATGGAACTCCGCTACGGCCTCCCGGATCCGGGCTCGGCTGTCCCGCATCGCGGACTGCGACCTGCGGGTGTCTTGGCTGAGCCGGCCGATCTTTCCGGATATGGCCTCGACCGTCTCCTCGATCTCCTTGGCGGAGGTCTGCACTCTCTGGGCGAGCTTTCTCACTTCCGTCGCCACGACATTGAACCCCCCGTCCATGCTCCCCGGCATGCGCGGCTTCGATCGCCGCGTTCAGGCCGAGCAGATGCGTCTGGGACGAAATCTCTCCGATGATCTGGACGATGCCGCCGACCGCTTCGGCCTGCTGCTCCAGATCCAGAAGAAAGCCGAGCTTCGACTCGCTGTCTTCGACCAGTTCCTCGAACGTCGCCGCAATGCGCTCATTGCGCCCGATGCCGACTTCTGTCCGCTCCCGCAGCTCCTCCGCCATTCCCGTCAGCTTCTCCCTCACGCCCGCGGCTGCGGCTTCGCGTTCCGTAATATCGGTCGCCACCTTCAAGACGGCCTTCACGCCGCCGTCGGCTCCGATAATCGGCATATAGGTCGCTTCCAGCCACAGCTTCCTCCCGTCCTTGGCCAGACGCAGAATCTTCTCCTGGAATTTGCGGCCTTTCCTCAATTCTTCCCATAGCTTCAGATAGGCCTCGCTGGCTGCAAATTCAGCCGTGCAAAACTCCCTGTGATGCAGGCCCGGCAGCTCGTCCTTCCGGTATCCCATTGCCGCGGCAAAGTTTTCATTGGCCCAGAGCACATTTCCTTGGGCATCGAACTCGATCATCGCCAAAGCCTGCTCAAGCGCAGCCAGGACGGAATTCCCCTCCAGCACTTGCGTGCTCTCAGGTGTTAGGTGGGCTATTGTACTCAAAGATGACACTTCCCCGCGGCTGGTTTAGGAATCTAGATGTCGGCAGGCATATGGACGTTCATTACCCTTCATTCGGCGGCTTGAACCGTTTCTGTTCACCATCGAGAAAACTATTTTTCGGCGGGAATACGACCTTCATCGCCATCATGCTCAGAAACCGTTGCCCCGAACGGATCTCCGCGCACAAAAAAGCCCGCCGGCAGCATGGCTCCGGCAGGCCCGTCGATCCCTTTTCCCAATGCAAGGCCCCGATTTCCCAAAGCCTCCTTACCCTTTTGCTTGCTTGCGGAACATGCCGTACAGCTTGCCGATCGTAGCGGTATTGATATCCATATTGTTCTCGTAGGCATACTTGACCGCGTAGCCGAGCGCCAGCGTCATCGCTCCCGCCACCGAAGCTCCGGCTACGGACCCCGCTCCGGGAAACAGCTTCAGCACTTGCCTGAATACGCTTTTGCCGATATTGCCGACCACAGTGGCGACGACGAGCTCGCGCGCCGTCTCCTTGCTGATCGGCTTGCCGTACAAGACGGCCAGCCGCGTCAGCAGTCCGATCTGCACCGCCGTGATCGGCACGATATCCGCACCGGGAATCGGAGCCGCTCCGATGGCCGATGCGGAGGCGGCCGCTCCGAGGATCCACTTGTTAGCCGCCGCCGATTTCTCCTTGAGATTTTTCGCGAACAGCAGATCCTTGGACTTTTTTCGGAGCAGCTCCAGAATGGCGGCCCTCAGCGCTTCGATATTCTCGCCGGTGCGGGAGGAGACGGGAACGACATCGTACTTGCCTCCGGTCTCCTGCTTCACCCTTGCCGTGATGCGGTCGACCTCGTCCGCCGCATCGATCTTGTTGAGCACGATCAGAATATTCGGATTCGTGTCCCGGATCGCCTCGAAGGAGCGCTTCTCCGCCTCCGAATATACCGTTCCGGCTGCATTCAGGAAGAACAGGATGATGTCCGCCTGACGGTAATAATCCATCGTCTGCTGCGAATTCTCCACCCGCACGTCGTTCAAGCCCGGCGTATCGACAAAGAAGATCCGCTCCTTGAACAGGTACGGGCGGATATCGGCCGTTTCTCCAGGCTCCGCCCCGACTGCCGCCACCGTCTCGCCGACAATGCGGTTGAGGGTCGAGGATTTGCCGGCGTTCACGTCGCCGACGAGCGCGATCAGAATATCCTGGTCGAGCTCCCTGCCGATCTCGGCCATATGCTGCTCGTACTGCGCCTCCGCGGCTCGTCTCCATTCGACTTCCCAGCCGGAAGCTGCGGGCAGAAGCTCATTCAAGCGTTCCCCGAGAGGAGGCGAGAGCAGGCTGGAGTCCGGGCGGGAATCATCCATGCCGGCTGCAAGCGCGCACATGGAGCCTCCTTCCGCCGGGTGGACCAGCAGAGCGCCGGCGCTCTGCTGGCTCGACGCCTGATCCAGCTCGGCAGCGGCGGCATAAGCATCGGCGGCATCCCCTCCCGAGGGCGCCGCCGCGCTTGCCCCGTCCTCGGAGCCATCCGGGAACGCCGCCGCGTACGATGCGATGCCATCCGTCAGCGATGCGGGGGCGCCTGAGGCTTCGGATGAAGCCGCTCCGGCAGGCAATCCGGCCGCCGCCGCACGCCCCGCTTCGATCATGGCATCCGCCTCGCCTTGCATGGCCTCCTCGGCCATTTTCCGAACGCGATCCGCTTCCGGCAATTCCCGTCCCCCGTCGTGTCCATATACCCGCTCTTCCATTCCCAGTTCTCCCTTCGGCTCTTCCGTATTCGACCGTCATGAAGTCTTTCTCTCTCTTACCTCGAAAAGGCCCGGCGTGAATCTCTGGCGAAGCGCCGCGCAGCGGAAGAAAAGGTTGCCCGCACCGCGCCGCGGGTATGATAGCCTCATAACCGTAAAACCAAGGAGGCCCGCTATGAAACCCGTTCCCGAGCATCGCCCTTCCGTCCGAACATTTTCATTCCGCGATGACGGCAGCATTCCCAACCATCACAGCCTTCCCGTCCTTCTCTATCCTTCGGCCGTCTCCGGGCCGGGACGGATGGAGCCGCTCTTCGCCTCCAACGGATGGGGAAATACGTGGACGAACGGAGTCTTTTCCTATCATCACTACCACAGCAATGCCCATGAGGCGCTCGGCGTCGTGCGCGGCAGCGCCAAGCTCCAGCTGGGAGGAGAGCAAGGAGAGATCGTCGAGGTTCAGGCAGGCGACGTGATCGTCCTGCCGGCAGGAACCGGACACAAGAAGCTTCAGGCGAGCGCCGATTTCCTTGTCTCCGGCGGTTATCCCGGAGGCATGGATTACAACATCCGCACAGGCAAGCCCGGCGAGCGTCCGCGCGTTCTGGAGGAGATCCGGCTCGTGCCGATGCCCGTCTCCGATCCCGTCTTCGGAAGGGAAGGACCGCTTCTGACGCTGTGGGACCAAACCGAAGGGTTCAAATAGAGAATACGACGGACTTGGCCGCAACATTGGAGCCGGCTGCTCCGGCGAAAGCAACGATGGAGCCGGCCCCTTTCCATACCTGCGCAGAAGAAGCATAGGTCAGGAATGGAATAGGTATCGAAAGATAACCCTTCTTTATTTCCTTTTTTCGGCTTAAAATAGAAGTGAGTAATCACTTTTTTTGAAGGAGATGAAGCCTCCATGGATCATCCAACGCTTCCAGCCGCCGACCTGCGGCAGATTACCCGCCGCCTGGGCAATCGTGAAGTGCTGAGGAACCTCAGCCTGCAGATTCCTCGCGGCCGGCTGACCGGACTGCTCGGCCCGTCGGGCTCCGGGAAGACAACGCTTGTCAAGCTGCTGGCCGGCATCGACAAGGCCGATGAAGGCGAAGTGACCGTTCTTGGCCGGAGCATGCCAGCCTTGCCCGTGCTGCAGCGCATCGGGTATATGGCGCAGTCGGACGCTCTCTATGCCGATCTGACCGCCAAGGACAATCTGGTCTTCTTCGGGAAGCTCTACGGGCTGCGCGGAAGCCGATTGCAGGAAAGGATCGCCGCCGTAATGGCGCTCGTCGCCCTGGACGATCATCTCCACAAGAGCGTCGCAGCCTATTCCGGAGGCATGAAGCGGCGGCTGTCGCTGGCCATCTCGCTGCTGCACGAGCCGGAGCTGCTGCTGCTCGACGAGCCGACGGTCGGCATCGACCCCGTGCTGCGCCAATCCATCTGGCGGGAGCTGCTGCAGCTGCGCGACGGCGGCACGACGATTCTGATGACGACTCACGTCATGGACGAAGCCGAGAAATGCGACTCCATCGCCTTCATCCGCAGCGGCGAGCTGACCGCCGCCGGATCTCCGCGCGAGCTGATGGAGCGCAGCGGCGCCTCCAGCATCGAGCAGGCGTTCATCGCCATGGGAGAGGGTGTCACCGCATGAGGACGCGCGCTCTCGCCTACCGCATCATCCGCCAGTTCCTGCGCGACAAGCGCACGCTCGCGCTGCTGTTCCTGGCGCCGCTGCTCGTGCTGACGCTCATGCATTTCGTCTTCGGCGGCGCCTCCCCGGCCCCTTCCATCGGCCTCGTCACCGTCCCGGGGACTTCGCAGGAGACCGTGTCCCAACAGCTTCGTCAGGCCGGTGCGACCATCCGCGGCTATGGAGACTCCAAGTCGGGAGAGACCGCTCTGGAGCATGGGGATATCGACGCTCTGCTGGATCTGGGAGGCGCCGCGCCGCGCATCGCGCTGGAGGGAACCGATCCTGCCGTATCCAAGGCGTCGCTCGGGCTTCTCCAACAAGCTCTTTCCCCCGGCGCCGCGGCATCCGGGAGCATGGACGGCAAGCTGCAGGTGGACTACCTGCACGGCTCCGCAAGCCTAAGCTCCTTCGACGCCTTCGGCCCCGTGCTCGTCGGCCTGTTCGGGTTCTTCTTCGTCTTCCTGCTGGCCGGCGTTTCCTTCCTGCGCGAGCGGACGACCGGGACGCTGGAGCGGCTGCTGGCCGCGCCGATCCGCAGATGGGAAGTCGTCGCCGGCTATCTGGGCGGATTCGGCTTGTTCACTCTGCTTCAAGCCGCCCTCATCGCCTGGTACTCCACGTCGGTGCTTGGCTTGTATATGGAGGGCTCCTTCTGGCTGCTCATGCTCGTGAACCTGCTGCTGGCGCTGACGGCGCTCACTCTCGGCACGCTCCTCTCCACTTATGCGGGCAACGAGTTCCAGATCATTCAATTCATCCCCCTCGTCATCGTGCCGCAAGTGTTCTTCTCCGGCCTCTTCAACCTCGATGCCATGAATGAATGGCTGAGGCATATCCGCCTCGTCATGCCCCTCTATTACGGCGCCGACGCGCTGAAGGGCGTCATGCTGAGGGGAGAAGGGCTTGCCTCCATATGGCCTGATCTCGCCGTGCTGTTCGGCTTCTCCCTGTTGTTCGCCCTGCTCAATGTGCTGGCGCTCAAGAAGCAGCGCTCCATTTAAACGAGCCTGCCGGCTGTGTTACGATGGACGCCATAAGGAGTTGGCAATGATGAACGATGAGAGAGAACCATGGCTGGAGGAGCTGCTGCAGGGCGGCGAAGGCAAGATGACCGACAAGCAGGCGCGCATCATCGCCGCCGCAGCGGATCTGTTCGCCGAGAAAGGGTATGCCTCCTCCTCCACGAGCGAGATCGCCTCCAGGGCGGGCGTTGCCGAAGGAACGATATTCCGCCACTACAAGACGAAGAAGGACCTGCTGCTGACGATTGCGAAGCCGGCGATCATCAAGCTGCTGGCCCCCTTTCTGCTGCGGGAATTCAAGGACGTGCTCCATGCCCGCTACGGCGCCTACGAGGAGTTCCTCCGGGCAATGGCTACGAACCGGCTGCAGTTCATTTCCCAGAACAAGCGGCTGTTCAAGGTGCTGCTCCAGGAGCTGCCCTTCCACCCCGAGCTTCAGCAGCAGGCCAGGGAAACGCTGATGCCGCTCGTCCTTCCCCAGCTGCTGTCGGTCATTCGGAAGTTCCAGGACGAGGGCAGCCTCGCCCCGCTGCCGCCCTTGACCGTTCTCCGGCTTACCGCCTCCGGCATCATGGGCTATATCCTCGCCCATCTGGTCGCCGCCGATCGGAACGCCGACGGCTGGGACGAGACGGCCGAGCTCGAAGCGACGATCGCGTTTCTGGCGAAGGGGCTCGCACCCTGACAAGTCCGTCCAGAGGGGAAGGAAGCGGCGCTTCACCCCTCAGGCGGGAAGCCTTCGAAATCGAGGCGGGGTCCCCGTCAGCCCGGCTTCCGACTGATTATGCCCGCCCGCCCGAGGCGGGCTTTTTGGCGAGGCTCCGCTGCCTTGATTAACCGGCCGCCTCCGAAGGTTAATGATGCGGAAACGACAAGCAGAAGGGTGATTTCCGCACGATGGAGCGCAACCATACGATGATGCAGTTTTTTGAATGGCATGTACCCGCCGACGGCCGCCATTGGCAGCGGCTCAAGGAAAGGTCCGCCGAGCTTAAGGCAGCCGGCATTGATGCCGTCTGGATCCCTCCCGCCACCAAAGCCTCCTCTCCGGAGGACAACGGCTACAGCATCTACGACCTGTACGATCTGGGCGAATTCGACCAGAAGGGCGCTGTCCGCACGAAATACGGGACGAAGGCGGAGCTGCTCGAAGCTATTCAGGCCTGCAAGCTGGAAGGCATCGCCGTCTATGCGGATCTCGTCATGAACCATAAGGCCGGCGCGGACGAGAAGGAGAAGTTCAAGGTGGTCGAAGTCGAAGGCGACAACCGCCAGGAGGAGATATCCGATGCCCGTAACATCGAGGGATGGACGAGATTCACGTTCCCCGGACGCGGCGGCAAGTACTCGGACTTCACCTGGAACTTCAACCATTTCAATGGAACCGACTTCGACGCCAAGCGGGACGAGACCGGCGTATACCGCATCCTCGGCGAGAACAAGGACTGGAACGAGAATGTCGACGACCAGTTCGGCAACTACGACTACCTGATGTTCGCCAACATCGATTACAACAACCCTGAGGTCAGGGAAGAAATGATCAAATGGGGCAAATGGCTGGTCAAGGAAACGGGCGTGGACGGCTTCCGGCTGGACGCGATCAAGCATATCGACCATACGTTCATCCGTGATTTCGCCCATGCCGTCCGGGAGGACCAGGACGGTCCGTTCTACATCGTCGGCGAGTTCTGGAACAGCATTCCGGAGGACTGCTTCGCTTATCTGGATGCGGTGGAGAGCAGCGTCGACCTGTTCGACGCCCCCCTTCATTACCGGTTCAAGGAAGCGGCCCAGGCCGGTCAAGGCTTCGACCTGCGCACGATCTTCGACGGCTCCATCGTCAAGGAACGCCCTCTGGAGGCGGTGACGCTCGTCGACAACCATGACACCCAGCCGGGGGAAGCGCTGGAATCGTGGGTGGACGACTGGTTCAAGCAGAGCGCATATGCGCTTATCCTGCTCCGCAAGGACGGCTATCCGGTCGTTTTCTACGGAGATTATTACGGCATCGGCGGAGAGGCTCCGGTGGAAGGCAAGAAGATGGCCATCGACCCGCTGCTGTACGCCCGCTATCACCGCGCTTACGGCGATCAGGACGACTACTTCGACGATCCGAATGTGATCGGATGGGTGCGCAGGGGCGTGCAGGAATTCGAGCGCTCCGGATGCGCGGTCGTGGTCTGCAACAAGGAGGAATGCTCCAAGCGGATGTTCGTCGGCGAGGAACGCTCCGGCCAGGTGTGGGTCGATCTTACCAATACCCGCGCGGAGCGGATCGTCATCGGCGAGGACGGATTCGCTGATTTCCCGGTAAATGGCGGCAGCGTCTCGGTATGGGCGCTGCCCGAGTTCGACGTAGAGCCTGAGGGCGGCGAATAGGACGCCCCGCAGATCATTTGCGTTTGCAGACCGGCTTGCCTGCAAAGAAGAAGAAGAGCAGGAGCAGCGTCTCAAAGCCTGAGCCTGCAGCCTGTCCCCCAAAAAAGGAGAGCTGTGACCATGAATGTAATCGACTCCCTGGAAATGACCCGTTCGGAGCTTGTGGAAGAGGTCCATGCCATACCCGTTGATCTGCTGACGCAGAAGCCCGCTGGAGGCGGCTGGTCCGTCATGGAGATCCTCGAGCATCTGTCGCTGCTGGAGGCGCGCATCGTCAAGGGCATCGAGGCCTCGCTGCTGGCCCCGGAACGCGCCGATCTCCGCCCTGCCCCGCTGGAGCTCGTCAAGGACCGCTCCCGCAAGCTTCAAGCTCCAAGCCAGGCCGAGCCTTCCGGGCGCTACCATACGCTCGCAGATGCGCTGGAGGCTCTCCATGGCGCGCGGCAGCGCACGCTCGAAGCTCTGGCTTCGTCGATAGGCACCGACGCCATGGACAGCCACGGCTTCGACCACCCTGCGTTCGGGCCGATGAGCGCCAAGCAATGGGTGGAGCTGATTCCTCTCCATGAAGCGCGCCACCTGGATCAGATCCGGGAGGTTGCCGCAGGCCTGAAGAGCGGAAGCTGACCGACATCACTTGCCGAAGCTTGCTGGAATTAGATAGACCGTATCCCGCCTAAGGCGGATACGGTCTTTTTTGCGCGCATGCTCCTATGGCATTCGCCGAAGCAAAAAACCGCCTCCCGCCGAAAAGAGCGGCAAAGGCGGCATTTCCTTTCGCTTCGTCTGGATAAAGCATTATTTACCCCCTGCTAGGAATATTTTTCCCCCTATTGCTTTCACGTTAAATGCCTTATTGTGGTAGCAAGAGACCTTCCAATGTCTCCCACTTTATCGCAAAGGAGGCCTGTCGCCGACCCGGAGGAACCCCGTTCCCGCCACGGATCAGACAGAAGGAACTTCATTTATCCATCTTACAGGAGGCATGATTAATGAGTGTACGAATGAATGACAGCCGCATGTTCATCTGGAAGCTGGCAGCCGCTTTCGCGTTGATGCTGCTGGCCCTCGCCTGCGCCAAAGCCTTTGCCGGAAGCGCCTCCGCGCATGGCTATATCGATTCCCCGTCCAGCCGCTCCAAGCTGTGCAGCACCGGCGTCAACACCGGCTGCGGCGCGATTCAGTACGAGCCTCAGAGTCTTGAGGCCAAAGGCAACTTCCCGACAGGCGGCCCGGCCGACGGCCAAATTACGGGCGCAGGCGCCTTCCCGGAGATGAATGTGCAATCCGCGACGCGCTGGAGCAAAGTCAACCTGAGCGGCGGCACGAACACGTTCACGTGGAAGCTGACGGCCCGCCATGCCACGGCCGAATGGAAATACTACATCACCAAAAAAGGCTGGGATCCGAACAAGGCGATCGCCCGCGCGGATCTGGAGCAGTTCTGCTACATCAAGGATACAGGCAAGCAGCCTGAAGCCACCGTCACGCATACTTGCAGCGTGCCGACCGACCGCAGCGGCTACTACGTCATCCTCGGCGTCTGGGAAATCGCGGACACCGGCAACGCCTTCTACCAAGCCATCGACGTCAACCTGACGAACGGCGGCGGCACGCCGGTCGACACGACAGCTCCATCTGTCCCGGGCAACCTGCGCTCCACGACGGTATCTTCCACGAGCGTAGGCCTCGCCTGGAACTCCTCCTCCGACAATGTCGGCGTTACCGGCTACAAAGTCTATCGCGGCACGACGCTGCTGGCCACCGTGTCCGGCTCCACGACGACCTACACGGCAACCGGCCTGACGGCCGGCACCGCCTACAGCTTCACGGTCCAGGCCGTTGACGCCGCAGGCAACGCCAGCGCTTCCAGCGCCCCCCTGAACGTCACGACGCCGACGGGCTCCACGCCGGACACGACGGCTCCGACCGTGCCTGGCGGCCTTCATATCCATACCTTCGACGCCTCCAGCATCTCGCTCATGTGGAGCGCTTCGACGGATAACGTAGGCGTCACCGGCTACCGCATCTACAACGGCTCCACCCTGGTCGCCACCGTCTCCGGTACGACGCTCGAGTACAAGGTGAGCGGCCTCAGCGCCGGCACCTCCTACACTCTGAGCGTGCAGGCTGTCGATGCGGCCGGCAACGTCAGCCCGTCGGCGACCGTTGCCGGCAAGACTTCCGACTCCACGACGCCGCCGACCGGCCCTCAAGCCTGGGCCGCTGGCGTCGCCTATAAAATAGGCGATCTCGTCACTTACGGCGGCAAGACGTATTCCTGCCGCCAGAACCACACCTCCCTGACAGGTTGGGAGCCGCCATCGACGCCGGCCCTGTGGCTGCTGCAAACCTGACGAGGCTTCCGATCCAAAAAAGGAGAATAGCGAAGAGCCCCTGCCTCCGGCAGGGGCTTTTTCGGCCTATAACCAGCTATTCGGAAAAGGAATATCAAGACAGGTATTCGAAGTGCTAAACTAGGTAAAAGACTAGCAAGCGCGGCACAAGGAGGCCCTTCATGAGTACCCCCACCCTTAAGGACAAGCTGCTGAGCCGGCAGAGCGGCATCATCACCTACGGCATGACCCCGCCCAAAAATACGCATCCGGCGGAGAAGGTGAGGGAAATCGCCGACAAGCAGATCGAGCGTCTGCAGGGCATCGGCCTCGACGGCCTCGTGCTGTACGACGTCCAGGACGAAGCCCAGCGCACCGACAAGGACCGGCCCTTCCCCTATCTGGCCTCGCTTGATCCGACCGCCTATTATCGGGACTATCTCCAGCAGGAGCTCGGCCTTCCGGCTGTCATCTACCACTGCGTCGCCGGCGGGAGCCGAAGCGAGCTGGAGGAATGGATTCACCAGAACCGCGACGAGCAGCGTTATTCGGTGTTCGTCGGCGCCTCGTCGAGCAGGCAGCAGGTGCAGGTCAAGCTGCCCGAAGCCTATCGTCTGGGCACCAGCTTGAACGAGAAGCTGATGCTCGGCGGCGTCGTCATCCCGGAACGGCACCGGGGCAAGGGAGACGAGCATCTGCGCGCGCTCCACAAGCAGGAGTCCGGCTGCGCCTTCTTCATCTCCCAGGCGACCTACGACGTGGAGGCGTCCAAAAGCTTTCTGTCCGACTACTACTACCACTGCCGCGACAACGGCATCGGCATGGCGCCGATTCTGTTCAATCTGGCGCCATGCGGCTCCGCGAAAACGCTGGAGTTCATGAAGTGGCTCGGCATCAGCATCCCCAAGTGGCTCGAGAACGAGCTGATTCATTCCCACGATATTCTGGACAAATCGGTCCAGCTCTCGCGGGAGACCTTCCGCGAGCTGTATCAGTTCGGCCTGGAGAAGGGCATCCCGATCGGCTGCAGCATCGAGAGCGTATCGACCCGCAAGGTCGAGATCGAAGCTTCCATTCAGCTGGTGAAGGACATCCAATCCGATATGAGACGCTGAAGCCCTGCCTCAGGCAGAAGGCAGCTGGCGGGTTTGCAGGACGAAGAGCGCCTCGGCGCTCTTTTTTGCATTGTGCCGTCCGCGCCCATTGACAGCGACGCCCTACCCCATTATATTCGTTGTACATACAAAATTGAAAGGAGATGGTTGATCCATGGATACCAATCCTCAAGCTCAACAGGGACCGGATGACGGCTTCCTGGATACATGCCTGTTCTTCACCGCCAACCGTCTCGGACGCGCCATCACCCGAATGGCGGAGGAGGAATTTGCGCCGACCGGACTGACGCCCATGTACGGCTATGTCATCCGCCTCGTCAATGGATCGCCGGGCATCTCGCAGAAGGAGCTGGCCTCCAAGCTCTCCATCGCGCCCTCCACTCTGACCCGCTTCATCGACAAGCTGGAGATTCGGCGGCTTGCCGAGCGCCGTGTCGACGGCAAAACCGTCCGCGTCTATCCGACGCCCAAAGGACTGGAGCTTGGCGATACGATCGTCGAGGCTTCCCGCAGCCTTCGCATCCGCTACGAGGAGCTGCTCGGACCCGAGATGGCCCGCAAGCTGTCGGAAGATTTGAAGACCGCCAGCGGAACGCTGGAATAACCGCCCTTAAATCCGGACTTCGCCAAGCTGCAAGACTTGCGGAGATTCGTTTTCATATATTGTATGTACAACTAAAATTAAAGGCGGTCTGATTCTTGAACCTCAATCCTCCGCAAGCAAAGCCGCTCCATTACGGCTGGTTCGTGCTGGCCGTCACATTCGTCACGCTGCTTGTGTCCGCAGGCGTCCGCTCCATGCCGAGCCTGTTCATGCTCCCCTTCCAGAACGAATTCGGCTGGAGCAGGGGCAGCATCTCGGGCGTCGTCTCCATCGGAATCCTGCTCTACGGACTGGCCGGCCCCTTCTCGGCCGCCCTCCTGCTCCGATTCGGCATCAAGCGTGTCGTTGGGCTCTCTCTGGCCGCTCTCGCCGCAAGCCTGGCTCTGACTCCGTTCATCACCCGCCTATGGCAATTCGAGCTGCTGTGGGGCGTCCTGTCCGGCCTCAGCACCGGCATGATGGCCAATGTGCTCGGGGTGACCGTCGCCAGCCGGTGGTTCGTCAAGCGCCGCGGACTCGTCGTCGGCATGCTGACCGCCAGCGCCGCCACCGGCCAGCTGCTGTTCCTGCCGCTGCTGGCGAAGATCACCGTCGGCTCCGGATGGAGAACGGCGGTGCTTGCGGCGGTCGCGGCGGTCATTGCCGTCCTGCTGCTCGTCGCCCTGTTCATGAAAGACCATCCTCATCAGGCTGGTCTCGCCCCTTACGGATCCGACGACACATCGCCGCCAGAACCGTTCCGCGGCAATGTGTTCCTCGGCCCGCTGCAGGCGCTGCGCGATGCGGCCCGGACGCCGGTGTTCTGGCTGCTCTCCGGCACCTTTTTCTTCTGCGGGTTCTCGACCAACGGCCTGATCGGCACCCACCTCATTCCCGCCTGCGGCGATGCCGGCATCGCCGCCGTGACGGCCGCCGGGCTGCTGGCGCTCATGGGCATGTTCGACCTCGTCGGGACGACCTTGTCGGGCTGGCTGTCCGACCGGTTCGACAGCCGCCGGCTGCTGTTCTGGTACTACGGGCTGCGCGGACTGTCCCTGCTCTTCCTGCCATACGCCCTCCATGCAAGCCCCGTCAACCTGCTGATCTTTTCCGTCTTCTACGGACTGGACTGGATCGCCACGGTCCCTCCCACCGTCAAGCTGGCCGCGGAGGCGTTCGGCAAAGAGAGATCCGGCATGATCTTCGGCTGGATCGTCGTCTTCCACCAGATCGGCGCTTCAACGGCCGCTTATGGCGCCGGCCTGATCCGGGATTTCATGGGCAGCTATACCGTCGCATTCGCGATGGCTGGCTTCGCCTGCCTGTTCGCGGCTCTCATGGCCGTCCGTATCCGGGCCGCCGGAACGGTTAGCGGCAGCCTGGGGGCTTGAATAGGCTTGAAAAGAGATTAAAGCACGGCCCCAGCCTGCTCCTCGCCTCTGATCCTTATTCCTGAGCCTCCGCCTCCCTATAGTCGGCCTTGCGGACGGCCGGCGACCTGCTCCCCGGCCTCTGGCTCCAAGGCGGGAGCCTGCATAGTGGGATCACGGCAAGAAAGCCCGGCTGCGGATGACCTTCATCCATAGCCGGGCTTTCGGATTATGCGCGCGCTTCTGCCGCCGGCATCGTCAGCTCGAACGGTCCGGCCGCGAGCTCGACGCCGTTGACCAGCACCTTCAGGGCATGGACGCCCGGGTAGTAGCGGCGGGTCGTGATCGGCTTCAAGGCATGATGCCGGGCGACGGCGGAGATTCCCGGCGGGTAGCTGCGCTCCGACAGCTTGAACCGCTTGCCCGAGAGGCTGCCGCTTGCCTTGACGAAGCCGATCTCATATTCGATTCGCAGCGGCACGGAATATTCTCCCCGATTGTGCACTTCAAAGGAAAATTCAAGCTCGCCCCCGAACTCTACCGACGGCGTCAGGATGCGGAACCGCTCCACGCCGGCATCGGCCGCGGCCGGATAGCCGAACAGCGCCAGCGCCTCCGGCAATCCCTGCTTGAGCAAGGTGCGGCAGCCGTGCTTCAGGATCCAGTCCGTCCGGGCCGAGCTTCCGATCTCGCGGACAGCCAGCTCCAGCACCCGCTGCGGGTGGTCTTTGGCGATATCGTTGAGATTGTTGGCAACGCTGCGCCTGACATATTCGCTGGCATCGTCCAGCATTGTCTCCAGCAGGCTGAGCACAGGCTCGGGATTCCGGACGAACACGGGCAGCCTCGTCCCCCAAGGAAGCCGCGGGCGGCAGCCTTCGCTTGCGAGCCTCCTGACATGCTCGTCGGGGCTTTTGGACCAGAGCGCGAGCCGCTCCATGACGGCCTCCGGGCGGCGTTGCAGGAACGGACGAATCGCGAATTCCGATGTCGAATACCGGCTGATCTCGGCCAATGCCGCGAGGGAGGCCGGCTCATGCTCCGGCTTCTCCATGCCTCTAAGCTCGATGAAATCGGGAAAGAAGATATATTCGACGCCACGGAACTCTTTCGCCGCCTGACATAAGAGATGCAGAGCCATTTCGTACGATTCCGGCAGCGTGTCCCGCAGCGCGAGCGTGACGAGCCTCATCCTTTCCTTGAACGGAGCCTCCCCCCAGGGGTCGCGGTGAACCAGGTCCATGAACCGTCCCGCCGGAAAGGCCGGCTCCAGCTTGCGGAGCGTATCCGCGACGGCTTCAAGCTTCTCATCGGTGTACAAATTGCGCAGCGGCTCCATCGTTCGGCTTCACAACTCCTCTAGGTTTAATAAAGACCGCTCAGCTCCCATTGCAGGAGACTGATAGGCAAAATCCGGCTTGAAATCCCGCATGCGCTCCAGCATGCCGGGCAGTGCGGCTTCAAACTGCGAATGGCGGCTGCCATTGGCGCCCGACGGATGCGGAAAGCCCCAGAGCACTTGAGCTTCGGAAAGCCATCCGTCTGCGGCAAGCAGCCGCAGCGCCTCCTCGACGGCGCGGCCGAGGGGAATGATCAGAGGCTTGTGCATCGAGCTCAGCTCGGTCCCCATATGGCCAATCATGATCTCGGCCAGCAGCGGGCTTCGTCTCAGCGGCGGACGATGGCCCGAGTAATTCGCCCCGTCCATGAATACCGGACAAGGCAGCACCGATGTCGTATGGACCAAGCGGTGATCCAGCAGGGCAAACGGCTCCCCTGCCGGAAAATGCAGGTGTGCCTGCCCGGCAGAATTCTGCTCCTTCATTCCATCCGCAGCCTCATGCCCGTCAAGGCCGGCCGGAGAACCAGCAAGCCCGTCGGAGGCTGGCGAATGCTTGCCAGCCGGTTCACGAGCCGCGCTCTCCGCCGCTTCCCATTCCGCCAGCTTGCCGGGAAGGCCGAGCCGCTCCAGCATGGCCAGCAAGTCGCGCCGCATCGATCCGGCGAATCTCGCTTCCCGCTTGGCCATCAGACAAGCCCCGGGGGCATCCCGGCCATCGATCAAGGCGCGGCGCATCGTCCGAAGCGAGATTTCCATCTGCCTCCAGCCGGGAGTGAGTCCGGCAATCAGAACTTTCGCCCGGCTGCTTGCGATTTCATTATGGGGAGCGTAATATTCCTGCAGTCTCCCCGAGCTCTTCAGCAGCAAGCCGGGGACAAGCAGCTCGCCGCGCTCGTACCGGTCCCGCTCCGGCAACGACGCCATCACTTCCGCCGCACGGACGAACGCTTCCGGGCGGCGCAGGCGATCCAGCCCTTGCAGCCCATAACCGCCAAGCTCAGCCATGGCCGAGCCTTGAGCGGGCCAGCTCCATCGGCTGCTGCCTTCTCCGCCGCAATCCGCTCTCTGCAGCGGGCTGCTGCCGCGATACCGTTCCCATCCGGCATGGTCCATTCCCGCCATTTTTCTTCTCCCCGCTTTTCCTCATGCCGATCTTCTTCCCATTATACCCATGCAATGCTGACAGCTTGTTGTCAGGAAACAAAAAATTCATCAACGAAGCATCGCCTCAAGCGTTAGACGCCGAAATCCGGCTAGTGGAGCGGAAATGCAAAAAAACCGGGCTGCCCGCCCGGCCGATTGCCGAAAACCTTGCTCCGTCAGGAGCTCTTCCGCTTCCCCAGTCCCCGTTCTTCCATTTTCCCGCCGGGCAAAAGCCCGCCTGCGCGAGCGGAAGAATCCGAATCGGACGTGCCGGATTGACCCACTCCGCCCATCGCATCGATGAACAGCTTGGCATACTCCGGGTCCCACTGGGTGCCGCTGCCTTCCTCCAGAATCCGGAGCGCACGGTCGATCGGCATCCCGCGCCTGTAAGGACGGTCGGAAGTCATCGCATCGAAGGCGTCGGCCACGGCGATGATTCTGCCCATCATCGGAATATCCATCCCGCTCAGGCCGTCCGGGTACCCTTGGCCGTCATAGCGTTCATGATGGGATCGGACGCCGGGCAGGAAGGCGGCCATCGCCTCGGCAGGCTCGATCTGCCTCAGGATGTTCTCGCCCATAACGGTATGGAGCTTGATCTGGTCGAACTCCTCGTCGGTCAGGCGGCCTTCCTTGAGCAGCACGCTGTCCCGGACCCCGATCTTGCCGATATCATGCAGGAGAGCGGTCTTGTGCAGCGCATCTAGCGTCCATGCATTCAGGCCGGCGGAGCGTCCGATCATGAGCGCGTACCCCGCCACCCGGTCGGAATGGCCCGCCGTATAGGTATCACGGGCATCGAGCGCGGCGGCAAGCGTCGAGAAGTAGCTCTGCAGCAGCTGCTCGTTCATCTTGGCGCGCTCCTCCAGGCTGCGGATCATATCGTTGAACCCGTCGACGAGCCGGGAGAATTCATCCGAGTACAGATCCGGAACGGTAGCGCCCAGATCGCCTCGGCGGACCTGCTGCATCGTCCCGTACAGCTCCTCGATCGGCTGCTTGATGTTGCGACCGAGCAGCCAGGCGGCAAAGGAAGCGAAGCCCAGGCTGACGATCAGGACGAATCCCGACCAGCCCCAATCCTGATTGTGATGGCCGCTGCCGTGGACAGTCTGGCGGATCTGCGTGGAGAGCAGGAACAGGATGACGGGCAGCGTTCCGATGACGAATACGCTCAGTTGGAATTTCTGCTGGATCGGCACCAGCACCTTGCCTTCAAGCGACAGGCCGCTGATTCCCGCCTTGACGGCACAGTCGCGGATTTGCACAAGCACCGGCCTTACCGCTTGGACCGTCAGGAAAAATTCCACGAGCGCATGCAGGCAGGCGACGAGAAACGAAGCGATCGCGGCAATGCTCAGGAAGTAGGGCTTGAGGGTAAGCCAGCCGAATTCCACGCTGATGGAGGCCAAGATGAGAGCGGGTACTATGAAGCCGAACAAATGCGGCCCTATGATTCGCAACACGGCGAGCATCGGCAGGCGGTGGGCTCTCAGATAAGCTGCGCGGATCTCCGTTTCACTGAACTGATCCGCCATGAACAGCTTGCGGATCGGCTTCAGATGGCTGCGGAACACAAGTCCCTCCAACGATCCCATGATCAGCAAGGATACGAGCAGCACGGCGGTCACAACGGCCAGCTGCTCGCCCTCGACGCCGAGCGTAATCCATATGACAGCTCCTCCTACACCCAAAACGGCCAGGAGAGAGCCAGCCCAATAATTGCGGATAAGATTCCGTTGAAAATGACGGTAGCTGCTGGACAACATGAAGACCTCGATTCCGTGCGCCTTGCCTCGGAGCACCTTACATGAGCGAAGAGGGTCCCAGCCTCAGTGCCGGACCTATTGCTCTCCTTATTATCGCCCGTAGAGTTGTATTTTGTTAGATTTTGGCGAAATTAATGATTGTTTGTCGAATAATAGCCTTTTCTTGCTTATTTTCCTAATAAGCGCCAAAGACGGCACCAGGAGCGCAGCCTCGGCTGACGCTGCACCCGGTCGACTTCCGCATAAGTCGTCAGCTCGATGCCGGCATCCCGGATCGCATAACGGAAGTCGGCATCCTGCGGAAGCAGGAATTCCCACTCCCGTTTTTCCCAGGAAGGTATGATGGCGGCCATCGCCGGATCGGGCACGGCGGGATGGATATACGTCTCGACAATGCCTTCCGGCAGGGCGTACAGCTTGCGAATCATCATCTCCTTGAAGGAATCGTACGTCTCTCCGGGCTCCGCATGATAGGAATGGCTGACCAGATAGTCGGGAACGGGAACATTCAAGGCATCCGCCAGCACGAGGACCTTATCCAATATTCCTTGGGCTCCCGGTATCGAAGCCAGGAACTGATCCCGCTCCCAGATCCGGCGGAACAACCGGTACGGCAGCCTTCTCCGCGAGCATTCCCGCAGCGCCATCGGGAGAAAGCTTCTGCCCGTAGCGAGGCCGAACAGACTGCCCATGTGATTGTCCGCATGGGAGACCGGGATGCCCGCCTCCCGGATCGCATCGAACTGCGCCCTCATCTCCGTGCGAAGCTCGCGCGCATCGACGCGGCGTTCGAACGCCTCCACGGTGAGATGCAAGTACCCTTCCGCGTCCTGCAGAGACCTGCCTCCGGTGAGGCTGCCCCATCTGTACCCGGGAAATTCGCTCGTGAAGGTCAGATGGGCCCCGATATTGACGGCGCCGGTCCGCCTGCACCATGCCGCCGCCTCGGAAAATGCAGGGGCAGGCGCCATGATTGTGGCCGAAGAGACAAGCTTCTCCTCCAGCAGGCAAATGATCGCTTCGTTGGCGGCCCGGCTTTGGCCGAAGTCGTCGCAGTTAAGAATCAGCTTTTTGCTCCCCATGCCGCTTCTCCTCCCGGTACAGCAATGATATCGCCAGCGATACGGCCATGAGGCCGAGCGGCACGAGACTGATCAGCCAGCGGAAGGCCTGCTCCGGATCCGGTCCCGGGTCATGGCCGCTGACATAGCCGA
This sequence comes from Paenibacillus sp. P22, assembly GCF_000469945.2. Lineage (NCBI taxonomy): Bacteria > Bacillati > Bacillota > Bacilli > Caryophanales > Paenibacillaceae > Paenibacillus > Paenibacillus sp. P22. Next base: position 40,693 of record NZ_CBRA020000037.1, read on the forward strand.
ACATGCGGCCTACAATCCAGAAAGCCACAGCGGATATGAGCCCGCTGGAACGGTTGATGAACCCTCCGACTGCGGTATAGACCCCCTCCCGCCGCCGCCCGGTGCGCTCCGCATCCTGATCGATGATATGCCCGTTCAGCACCGCCGGAGTCACCAGAAATCCGGCCAGACCGAAGCCGATCGAGATTCCCGCCGCGATCCCCGTCCCCAGGCTTCCCGCGAACCAGAGCGGAATCGCCGTGACTCCGTACACGGCAAGCGACAGCCGCCAGCTGCGCAAGCCGCCGAGACGCCGGGCAATGAGATACCAGACCGCGACCAGCGGAATGACGGAAACGAATACGGAGGCAAGCAGAATGGAAACCTGGCTCTCCGGAATATGCAGGGCATACTTGGCATAAAACGGAATCATGGAGCTGAGCAGCCCGTTCACCGTTTGGGCGAACGAATTCGCCAGATGGAAAATCCAGAAGTTGCGGTTGCGCAGCGTTTCGCGGAAAGCTTGCCGCAGCGGCAGCGGAGACGGGACGCGGGCTGCGGGGGCTCTCCTGCAGATGCTTCAGAAAGACGAGCATGCATAGAAGGAAGAGAGCGGCGTATGCGACAGACATGCCGCTGAAGCCGACCGCTTTGAACAGCAGCGGCGTGGCCGCCGTGCCGATCAGGATGGCCAGCATCTGGAAGCTCTGCTGGACGGCGGAGGCTTTGGCCCGGAGCGCGGCTCCGGCGAACAGCTCGGGAAGGAGGGAGCCGTAATTGACCCAAAGGACGGATGAAGCGCTCTCGAACAAAATCAGCACGATCAGAAACCACCAGAACAGCTCTCCGGCAGCCGAGGCTCCGGACAGCCCGGGCGGGACGGAGAACATCAGCACGAACAGGATGGCGAATGCGGGGAGTCCTCCATAGAGCCAGGGCTTGCGCCGGCCTCGGGGAGACCGGGTCCGGTCGGACCAGTAGCCGAGAAGCGGCTGGTTGACCGCATCCCATACGAGATAGACCGATCGGGCCAGCGTCGCAAGACCGATGCCGAGCCCCAGCTTCTCCACGTAGTAATAACTGTAGAACGACGTGAAAGCCTGGCTGGGCACCATGATGGCGAACATTCCTAGCGCGTACATAAAGGTGGAATTCACGCGTTTGGACGACATGATTCACACTCCCGGCTGATGGAATTGCGGCAGCTCCGCAGCGGCTCCCGATGCTCTATATTACTTCACGGTCTTCCAGAAAAATCCTTCCATAAGTTTATTATAATCATTATAAAAAAGTATTGACTATCAAATTAGAAACGTATAAAGTTTATGGCAACAGAATGAACTCATACATGGGCGCTTATGCCGAAAAATTCGAGCCGAAGGAAGGGGAGCTTGCGATGAACAGACTTACGACGAACCAGGGTGTCCCGATCGGAGACAACCAGAATTCCAGAACTGCCGGACAGAACGGCCCGACGCTGCTGGAGGATTACCAGCTGCTGGAGAAGCTGGCCCATTTCGACCGGGAACGCGTGCCTGAGCGCGTCGTCCATGCCCGCGGCGCAGGCGCGCATGGCGTATTCCGCACGGCGGCCAGCATGAAGCGCTGGACCAAGGCGGCGTTCCTGCAGGATGCCGGAACCGAGACGCCGGTCTTCGTCCGCTTCTCCACCGTCATCCACGGCCAGCATTCCCCCGAGACGCTGCGCGATCCTCGCGGCTTCGCCGTCAAGTTCTATACGACGGAGGGGAACTACGATTTTGTCGGCAACAACCTGCCGGTCTTCTTCATCCGCGACGCGATGAAGTTCCCGGACATGGTCCACTCCCTGAAGCCGGATCCAAGCACGAACCTGCAGACAGCCGACCGCTACTGGGATTTCATGTCGCTGACTCCCGAGTCCACCAACATGCTGGTGCATTTGTTCTCCGACGAAGGCATTCCCGCGAACTACCGCGAGATGCGCGGCTCCAGCGTCCATGCGTTCAAATGGGTGAACGAGCATGGCAACCGCGTGTACACCAAGCTGCGGTGGGTGCCGAAGCAAGGCGTGCGCAGCCTCAGCGCCGAGCAGGCGTCGGAGATTCAGGGCCGCGACTTCAACCACGCCACGCGCGACCTTATCGACGCCATTAACCGCGGCGACTTCCCGGAATGGGATCTGTTCGTCCAGATCCTCGATCCGGCCGATCTCGATTCCTTCGACTTCGATCCGCTCGATCCGACCAAGGATTGGTTCGAGGAGGATATCCCTTACGTGCATGTCGGCACGATGGAGCTGAACCGCAATCCCGACAACGTCTTTGCCGAAACGGAGCAGGTCGGCTTCAATCCCGGCGTCGTCGTCCCGGGCATCGAGCCGTCCGAGGACAAACTGCTCCAAGGACGCCTCTTCTCCTACTCCGATACGCAGCGTTACCGGATCGGACCGAACTACTTGCAGCTGCCGGTCAACTGCCCGTTCGCCCAGGTGAGCAACAACCAGCGTGACGGCGCCATGCAGCACGGCAAGTTCAGCGGCTCCGTCAATTATGAGCCGAGCCGCCACCTCGACGCGCCTCAGCCGGATCCGGCCTATGCCGAAGCTGCCGCTCCTCTCGAAGCCGGAGCTGCCGCAGGACGCCAGCGCATCGCCAAGACCAACGACTTCGGCCAGGCCGGCCAAGTGTTCCGCCGCTACTCCCCGGCCGAGCAGGATGCGCTTGTCCGCAACCTGTCCGCCGATCTCGCCTCCGTCGAGGCGTCCACACAGCTGCGCGCGATCTGCAACTTCTTCCGCGCCGATGCCGAGCTCGGCAAGCGGCTGTCCGCGGAGCTGGGCGTCGATCTCACTCCTTATCTCCAGCATCTGGGCTGATTCGGCCTCCTGTCTCCCTCCGCCACCCGGCGGGAGACAGCGCCTTGGACATAGATAGCCTATTTCCCCAACACCTCGGAACGGTATAAAGGGCAGCCGCCAGTCTTGAACAGGACTGGCGGCTGCCCTTTTTTTCGATGAACAAGAGGAATCCGTTCTTCTGGAGTGCAGAATGGAAGCCCGACATTTGAGCCTCATGCAGCATGGAACCGGCTTGCTTGCGACAGCTTGAAGCATCCTCCAGCAACATTCGATGTTGTTCATCGATCGAGCGGGGCTGAGACGAGCGGCCGCCATGGAAGCATCTTCTGAATCCAAGCGGCGGCATCAAGCGTATAAGGGGAAACCAATGTCCGCCGCCCGAGGCGGGACTCCCGAAAGGAAGTGCGCTTTTTTGGAAGCCTGGATTACGGAGGTCATGGACAAGTTCGGCTACGCCGGCGTCGCGCTGCTGATCGCCCTCGAGAACCTGTTCCCTCCGATTCCCTCCGAGGTCATTCTTACGTTCGGAGGATTCATGACGACACAGACCAGCCTCACCGTGACAGGGGTGGTCATCGCCGCCACGATCGGCTCCGTCTCCGGAGCGCTGATCCTATACGGAATCGGCGCCTGGCTCCATGCCGAGCGGCTGGAGCGGATCGTCGAACGGTACGGCCGCTGGCTGCGCCTCAAGCCGGAGGATGTGCGCAAGGCCGACCGCTGGTTCGACCGCTATGGCCCATGGGCGGTGCTGCTCTGCCGGCTCGTGCCGCTCGTGCGCAGCCTGATCTCGATTCCGGCCGGCATGTCGGGCATGAATCTGCCCCTGTTCCTGCTGTATACGACGATCGGCTCGCTCATCTGGAATATCGTGCTTGTAAGCGTCGGCGCATCCGTCGGAGCTTCCTGGGAATCGGTCGTCGGGTTCATGGACGTCTTCTCCAACGTCGTTTATGGACTGCTCGCCGCAGGCGCCGCCGCAGCCGTCTATTTGTTCTACCGCAGCCGGAGCAGGAGCAGGAGCCGCCGCTGACGACGCTGCATCGCCAAAAAAAGCAGGAGGGGCCTCGCCCCCTCCTGCTTTTTTGCCGTCAAGTCCTCGTCCTGCTAACTCCATCATGCTTCCGAAGCCTTCAGCCCGGCTCTCTCCGCGCCGATTCGTCTCAGCGTACGCCGGCGGTATGCCATACTCCATAAGGCTCCAAGTCCAAGCCCGCCATATAGGAGCAGGCCGGATACGGCCAAAAAAGTCTCGACGCTCAGAACGAAAACCAGCCCTGTCCTCAGCAGGCTTTCCGACAGCAGCAGCCCTCCCCAGAACACGGTCGACACCCGCGAGGCCCGGCGGTATTCCGCAAGCTCCCATCTCTGCTCCATCGCTGCGGCATCCTCCGCCGGCACGAACCTCGCCGCCAGCCGGTAGACGAGCGGACGCCGTCCTGCCAGAGACAGCAGGAAAGCGGCTCCGGCAGCTCCCGTGACCAGCGACTCGCGCAGCAGCACGGCCCGCTCGCCGCCTCCGGCCAGC